>JAUVWK010000386.1 GCA_030604165.1 Alphaproteobacteria bacterium
CTCGCCCTTGGCCAAGGTCAGATAGGCCCCGAGGTCGAGTTGCCGGGCCACGTCCGCCAGCGTCTCGCGCCGCACCAGCGCCGTAAATCGCAACGCCAGCGCACCTTCCTCCTCGGCCGGAAAGCGCTCGTACAGCATGGCCGCCACCACCATGCCAAGCACCCGATCGCCAAAAAATTCCAGCCGTTGATTGTTGGTCCCGGGCTGCTCGGTGGCGCTCGGGTGGATCACCGCCTGGGCCAGCAATTTGGGCTGGCCGAAGCGGTGCCCCAACAGCGTTTCCAGGCCGCGCAAGGGGCGCGGAGCGTCCGTGGCGACGACGTCGTCGGGCCGTTCTTGCCGCGCGCCCACTACCGAACCGCTGTGAACAGGCGCTCGGTCCGGGTCACCGACGGCCATTTCCAAACTTCCCAAAAATCGGCGCCGCCATTGGTCGAGTAAAACAGAAACTCCGCGCGGCCGATCAGATTCTCGGCCGGAATGAAGCCGACGCCGCCGAGAACGCGGCTGTCCAAGGAATTGTCGCGGTTGTCGCCCATCGCGAAATAATGGCCGGCGGGCACCTCATATACTTGGGTGTTGTCCAGTCCACCCCGCGAAGTAGCGTCGAGCACGCGGTAGGTTTTGCCGCTGGGCAGCGTCTCGACATATTGCGTGTAGGTGCGTCGGCGGCCATAGGTATCGGTAAAACTAAAGTCTTCGATTCGATCGCGCTTCACCGCCTGTCCGTTGAGGTAGAGCACGCCGTCGCGCACCTGGATACGGTCTCCCGGCAGCCCGACGATGCGCTTGATGTAGTCGGTCTCGTTGTCGCGCGGCAGCTTGAACACGGCGACATCGCCGCGCTCGGGCTCGGCGGCCAGAATTCGGCCCGAGAACAGATTCGCGCTCCACGGCAACGAGTAGTGGCTGTAGCCGTAGGAAAATTTGGAGACGAACAGATAGTCGCCGACCAGGAGGGTCGGGATCATCGAGCCGGACGGAATGTTGAACGGCTCGAGCGCCACCGTGCGGACGATCAGCGCGGCCAGCACCGCGTAGATGATCGTCCGAATCGTGTCCCAAAATCCGCTCGATTTCTTCTTGCGCTTGGTCTTTGTCATGGCTGACGAAATGGCTTGCCTACTTGCCTAACGGCGAAGCGGGTCGCACCGTCGGGTGCGCAACCGCGTCATTGGGTGTTGGGGGATTTGGCCGGCATCGCCGTGATCAAGACGATCGCTTGCGCGGTCGGCGGCTCGTCGGTCAACGAGACATCGATTTGGGCCACCATGCCTGCCGGGGTAATCGCCTCGAGCCGGTGCGCGGCGCCGCCGGTCAGCTTCATGGTCGGCTTGCCAGAGGGTAGATTGACCACCGCCATATCGCGCCAATACACGCCCTGGCGAAAGCCGGTGCCAAGCGCCTTGGAGCAGGCCTCCTTGGCGGCGAACCGGCGGGCGTAGCTCTCCGAGCGCGCCGCCCGACGCTCCGAGCGCTGCCGCTCTGTCTCGGTGAACACGCGGTGCGTGAAGCGGTCGCCGAACCGCGCAAGGGTCTTGTCGATACGCCGAATGTCGATGAGGTCGCTGCCCAGCCCAATGATCATGGGCCGCTACGCGGTTGCCACGCCGGTCACGCGCTGCGCTCCCCGAGCGCCTCGGCCCGAGCCTTGTCCATGAGGGCGCGCATGCGTCGAATACTGCTGTCCAAACCGCAAAAGATCGCCTCGCCGATCAGGAAATGCCCGATATTCAGCTCCACGACGCTCGGGATCGCCGCAATCGGCCCGACCGTGTCGAAACTCAAGCCGTGCCCGGCGAGCACCTCGATACCGAGCGCGTCCGCGTGGGCCGCGGCCGCGACGATCCGCGCCAGCTCGGCCTCGCGCTTTTCGCCCGGCGGCGCGTCGCAATAGGTTCCCGTATGTAGTTCAACGGCCGGCGCGTCAAGTGCTTTGACCGCGTCGAGCTGCCGGAAGTCGGGGTCGACGAAGAAACACACGCGCGCGCCGCCGTCACGCAACGCGGTCACGAAGCGGGCCAAATCTCGGGCGCCGGCGACGACATCGAGCCCGCCTTCGGTGGTCAGCTCTTGGCGCTTCTCCGGCACCAGGCAGACCGCCGGCGGACGGTGGCGCAGCGCGATTTCCAGCATCTCGTCGGTCGCGGCCATTTCGAGATTGAGCGGCAAATCGATCTCATTGATCAGGCGGGCGATATCGTCATCGCCGATATGGCGCCGATCCTCGCGGAGATGGGCGACGATGCCATCGGCGCCCGCCTCCGCCGCGAGGCGCGCGGCTCGGAGGGGCTCGGGGTGACCGCCGCCGCGCGCGTTGCGGATGGTGACGACATGGTCGATGTTGACACCGAGCCTAAGTCTTCGGCTCATCGCCGGCCCCGATCGCCGACCACTTGGCTGAGTTTTGTCACCGTCGCCAGGGTCTCCGCTTCGGCCGCTTCGTCGGCGACCGGCTCGGCCGTGGTTTCGCTCGTGGTTTCGTTCGCTGTGGCCTCCGGCTGTTCAGGGTTGTTGCTGTTGGCGATGGCCTCCGCCTCCCGGGCCTTGCGCGCTTCGGCCAGCACCTGCCGCCGCTTCAGGCGGCGCACCCGTTTGTGGTGCTGGTAGTTGGCGATCACCCTCCTGATGGGAATATAGAAGAGCACCCAGACGACGATGGCGGCCGGCGCGCCACCAGCCAGCATCGGCAGCAGAATGGCCTGGGGCTCCTCGAAAATCACCCCGATGGACAGCTCCGCCGGCAACTCCTGGCCGCGCTCGTAGCCGAGCATCGTCGTGCCCAGCCAATAGACCCCCGTCCAGATGAACGGGAAGGTCCAAGGATTGCCCACCGCCGTGCCGATCGCCGCGGCGATGACATTGCCGCGCAAGGCCCAGGCGACCAGCGCGGCTAGGATAAAGTGAAAGCCGATCAGCGGCGTGAACGACACCGACGCGCCGCAAGCGAAGCCGCAGGCGATGGAGTAGGGCGTGCCGGGCAGGCGCTTGATGCGGATGGCATAATATCGGCCCGTGCGCCGGAACCCCATGCGCGGCCAGATGAAGCGAAGCACGCGCTGCCAGATCGTCAGTTTACGGCGGCGGCGAAACACACTCACCCGCGACCCGCCCGCGGCCCGCGAGCGCGTTCAGCAGCTCGCGCAAGACACCCTTGTTTTCTTATTTTCCCAACGGCCGCGGCCACGTTTCTCTCCCAAGGCGACGCTCCAGCCTGTCAGGGTATCCCTTTGGCAGGCCATTTTGTTCTGTACAATCATCCCATTGCTCGCGATCTATCACAAGTCGAGACTTTGTCGCCGCACGGCGCGGTATGGCGTTAAATGCGGGCCCGTTCCACCGAGCTCACGCTCGGCAGTGTCCGCAGCGCCGCCATGATGCTGGTCAGATGCCTGAGGTCCTGCACTTCGACATCGATCTGAAATTCGAAGAAGTCGGGCGAGCGATCGGTGATCTTGAGATTGCTGATGTTGCCCTTGTTTTTGGCAATCGCGGTGGTCAGGTC
>JAUVWK010000144.1 GCA_030604165.1 Alphaproteobacteria bacterium
CGATTCGTTTGATGGCGGTGCCGGCAAAGACCTCGCGGAAGGCCTGGTCGTCGAGCGCCGCGAGATCGACCAACCGCGGCGCGGTCAACTCGGCACGTGGCCGCAAGGCGAGCTCCGTCGCGCGCTGCGCGAACTTGTTCCAGGGGCAAACGGCAAGGCAATCGTCGCAGCCGTAGATGCGGTTGCCGATCGGCGCGCGCAGAGCGCGCGGAATATGCCCCTTGTGCTCGATGGTCAGGTACGAAATGCAACGGCGTGAATCCAGCCGGTAAGGCGCCGGAATCGCCCCGGTCGGGCAGATCTCGAGGCAGCGTTGGCAGGCGCCGCAGCGGTTCGCTTCCGGCTCATCGGGCGGCAGCTCGAGGGCGGTGAAAATCTCGCCCAGAAACAGCCAAGAGCCAAATTCCCGCGAGACCAGGTTGGTGTGCTTGCCTTGCCAGCCGACGCCGGCGCGGGCGGCGATGGGCTTCTCCATGACCGGAGCTGTGTCGACGAACAGCTTAACCTCGGTGCGGTATTCGGCGGCGATGGTGCAGGCCAGTCGCTTGAGCCGGCCCTTGATCAGGCCGTGATAATCGCGACCCTGGGCGTAGACCGAAATCGCCCCCCGTTCGCGCCGACGCAAGGCCGCGAGCGGATCTCGATGGGGGCCGTAATTGAGTCCGAGCACGATCGCGCTCTTTGCCGCCGGCCACAGCGTTCGCGGCGCGGCGCGGCGCTCCGCGTGCGCCGCCAGCCACGCCATGTCGCCGTGGCACCCTTGCGCCAGATACGCCGCCAGCTCGTGGCGTTCGCGACGCGAGGTTTGCGCCGGGCCGAAGCCGACCGTATCGAAGCCGAGCGCCCGAGCGGCCGCCGCGATCTCGCGCTTGATCGCCGAGCTGTTTATGTCACGAGCCGGTTCCGCACCCATGGAGAGGACTCAAAAATCAAGGTCGGCGTAGTGCGTCGGCGGCGGAAATCCGGGGATATAGTCGGTCAGGATCGACCGGAAGCAAGGCCGCGACTTGACCCGCGCGTACCAGTCCTTGGCCGGCTCGTGCTGCTCCCACGGCACGTCGCCGATGTAGTCGATGACCGAGAACTGGGCGGCGGCGGCGATGTCGGCGATCGAGAACTCGTCGCCCCCGAGCCAAAGCCGGCGGTCCGTGAGGTAGCCGACATAGTCCATGTGCGTGCGAATATTGGTCATGCCGGCGCGCACGGCTTGCGAATCCGGCGCGCCTTCGTACAGGAACCGTTTCAGGAACTTCTCCCCGTGGATGTGAACGGTGACTTCCCGGTGGAACTTGACGTTGAACCAGACCGCGAGGCGGCGCACTTCGGCGCGGGTCAACGGCGCCGTGCCGATCAGCGCGCGGTCCTTGTAGACGTCCTCGAGATATTCCGTGATCGGCTCGCCACCGACAACGACTTCGCCGTCGGGCTCAACCAAAACCGGCGTCTCGCCGGCCGGATTCATGGCCAGAAACTCGGGTCGGCGCTCCCACGCCTTTTCGAGCACCAGTTGGAAATCCAACTCTTTTTCGGCCAGCACCACGCGAGCCATGCGACAGAACGGTGAGAGCCACTCGTGATAGAGCGTACGCATGGGGCGCAGTTTATCCCAAGGCCGGGGCGCGCCCAAGGGTGGCCCCCGTCGCCCGAGGTGGCGACCCCCGCGCGGTGCGCGGGCCGGGCCGTACTTCACTTTTGCATCGCGAATCCAACACCGAAATGTGATTGCCTGATTCGCGATTGCGGGAGGGGTGCGTGATATATATCCATCCATGAAGCTTGGCCGCCTTGGGCGCGGCATGCGTCCCGCCCTCTTTGCCCTTGCCTGTCTGGCAGTCGCTTTCACCAATTTTCCGGGTGCGTTTGCCGACGACGGCACGGCGAAGGCTCCGGTCGTGGTGGAGCTGTTCACCTCGCAGGGCTGCTCGTCTTGTCCCGACGCCGACGCCTTTCTGGGCGAGATAGCGAAGCGCGACGACGTCGTCGCACTGTCCTTTCACGTCGACTATTGGAACTACATCGGCTGGGAGGATCGCTTCGCCACCCCACAGACAACCGCACGCCAAGCGGCCTACAAAGAAACCCTGGGCCTCGCCTACGTCTATACGCCGCAAATGGTCATCGATGGTGCGCGACACGAGGTCGGCTCGGACCGCGACGCCGTGACGAGGGCCGTCGCCAGGGCGCAGCAAAATCCCGGTCTGCGTCTACCGGTTACGGTCGAGGGCGATGGCGCGGGCGGCCTGCGGATCTCGATTCCCGCCGCCCCGTTCGAGGACGAAGCGGTGGTTTGGCTGGCGACCTTCGACCGCAAGCACGCGACCGAAGTCACGGCCGGTGAAAACACGGGCCGGACCATGGTCAACCACCATGTGGTGCGGAATTTCCGGCCCATTGCGCGTTGGCGCGGCGAGGCGATGGAGCTTGCGCTCAGCGCCGAAGACGTCATGCAGGACGAGGGCGCCGACGCCTGCGCCGTGATTCTCCAGCAAAGCGGCAACGGCCCCATCATCGGCGCCGGCGCGTACTGGCTGTCGGACCGCGACCGCTGAGGGTTTTCAGGCGCGCGGAAAACGCTTCAGGTTTCGAGCGATCTGGTCAGCAGGTCGGCGAGACGCTTCGAAAACATGCCCGGCTCGGGCAGCGGCTCCCCTTCCAGGATGCGCGCCTGATCCAGCAGCAGATGGGCCGCGTCCTCCAGCGCGTCCGTAGCGCCGGCCTTGCCGACCATGGCGACCAGGACACGGATCAATGCGTGGCTCGGGTTGATCTCGAGGATGCGCTTTTGCTCCGGCGTATGCTGCCTGTGCTGGCGCAAGAGCTGGGCCAAATGGATGTCCAGGTCGCCCTCGTCGGCGACCAGGCAGACGGGGCTGTCGGTCAGCCGCTCGGAGACGCGCACATCCTTGACCGCGTCGCCGAGCGTGAGCTTGACCAGCGCGATTAGCTTGTCGACCTCGCCCAGCGGCACGGGCTTGTCCTTGTCTTTATCCTCGCCGTCGGGCGCCGCCGGCTTGGCGAACTCTTCCAGGTCGGCACTGCCCTGCGTGACCGAGCGGAACGGCTGGTCCCGATAGCTGCCGACCGCGGGCAACCAGAATTGGTCCACCGGTTCGGACATCAGCAGCACTTCGAGCCCACGCGCCTTGAAACCCTCGATCTGCGGGCTCTTGCGCAGCGCGGCCGGGTCGCCGCCGCTGATGTAGTAGATGGCGTTTTGGCCCGCGGCCGCGCGCGCGACGTAGTCGGCGAGCGAGACCCAGTCCTCGCCCGAGGTCGTGGATTGGAAGCGGACGATCTCGAACAGCTCGCCGCGCTGGCTCTCGTCTTCGTACAGGCCCTCCTTGAGGACGGCGCCGAAATTCCGCCAAAAGGCGGCGTAGTCCGCCGGCGCCTTCTCGGCCTTCTTTTTGAGTTCGGCGATGACGCGCTTGACCAGCCCGCCGCGGATCTTGGCCACCACCGGATTGTGCTGCAACGTCTCGCGGCTGATGTTGAGCGGCAGGTCGCTGGAATCGACGACGCCGCGTAGGAACCGCAGATAGGGCGGCACCAACCCCTCGCACTCGTCGGTGATGTAGATCCGCTTGACGTAGAGCTTGACCCGGTGCTGGCGGGCCGGGTCGAACAAATCGAACGGCGGCATGTCCGGGATGAACAAAAGCGCGGCATATTCGATGCGGCCTTCGGCATGGAGGTGAATCGTATGCCAGGGCTCGCCCGGCAAATGCGCGACGTGGCGATAGAATTCCTGATATTGCGCGTCGGTAATCTCGGCTTTGGGCCGTGTCCACAGCGCGGATGCCTCGTTCAGGGTCTCCGGGCCGCCGTCCTCGCCCACCAGCGCGATGGGCAGGGCAATGTGGTCGGAATAGGTCTTGACCACGGTGCGGATGCGCGCCGGCTCCAGAAACTCGTCGTCGCCCTTGCGCAGATGCAAGACGATGCGAGCGCCCCGGCTCGCGGTTTCGTCGGGCGCCACCGAAAAGGCGCCCCGACCATCCGATTCCCAGCGCCAGCCCTCCGTCTCGCCGGCCTTTCGGGCGAACACCTCGACCCGCTTGGCGACCATGAAGGTGGCGTAGAAGCCGACCCCGAACTGCCCGATCAAGGCCGCGTCCTCGGCGGCGTCGCCGGTCAATTGTTCGATGAACGCCTCGGTGCCCGAACGCGCGATGGTGCCTAGATTATCGACCAGCTCCGCGCGGTTCATGCCGATGCCGTTGTCGGCGACGGTGATGGTGCGCGCCGTTTTGTCGAGCGCGATCGTGACTTTGAGCTCGGGGTCGTCCTCGAGCAGCCCGGATTCGGTGATCGCGGCGTAGCGCAGCTTGTCGCAAGCGTCCGAGGCGTTCGAGATCAGCTCGCGAAGAAATATCTCCTTCTCGCGATAAAGCGAGTTGACCATGAGCTCGAGCAGTTTGCCGACCTCGGCCTGGAATTCATGGGTTTCCTGCGTCTCTTTCGCGTCCGTCATGATACGTCCTGTCGTTTTTTTCGGTTTCGTCGGACGGGCGGCTGCGCACCGGGCCCGCCGGCTATATGGAACGGCTGGCGCGGCGGTTCAAGCTATTCCTGGCCTGCCGGCGCCTCCGGTCCTGGGCGCGTGCGCGCCTCCGGCCGACGCGCGCGCACGCATCCGGCCGGCGCGCCTGCGCACATCCTGCCGGCGCGCGTGCGCGCGACGCTTTGACTTGCATTTGCGCTGGCGAGCACCGAAGGTTCGCTGATGGCGCATTGGCGGGCCGACGAACCCAGCGTGAGAGCCGTTCTCGGGCCCACGAACACCGGCAAGACCTACCTCGCCGTGGAACGCATGCTGGCCCACCGCAGCGGCATGATGGGCTTTCCGCTGCGCCTGCTCGCGCGCGAAATATATGACCGCGTCGTCGCCCTCGTCGGCGCCGATGCCGCGGCGCTGATTACCGGCGAGGAAAAGCGGGTGCCGGCGAGCGCGCGCTACTTCCTCTGCACCGTCGAAGCCATGCCGCTCGATCGACCGGTCGAGTTTCTCGCGATCGACGAGGTCCAGCTGGCGGCCGACCGCGAGCGCGGGCACGTTTTCACCGACCGGCTGCTCAACGCCCGCGGCCAGGCCGAAACCATGTTTCTCGGCGCCGACACCATGCGCCCGCGGCTCAAGAAACTGGTGCCCGAGGCCGAGCATGTGCGCCGGCCCCGCTTCTCGCAGCTGAGCCACGCCGGGCACGCCAAGCTGAGCCGCCTGCCGCCACGCAGCGCCGTGATCGCGTTTTCGGCCAACGAGGTCTACGCGCTGGCCGAGGCCATGCGCCGCCATCGGGGCGGCTGCGCCGTCGTGCTCGGCGCGCTCAGCCCCCGCACACGCAATGCCCAGGTCGAGATGTACCAGGCCGGCGAGGTCGACTACATGGTCGCCACCGATGCCATCGGCATGGGGCTCAACATGGACCTCGACCACGTCGCGTTTTCGGCCGTGTCCAAATTCGACGGCCGCGCCGCCCGGCCGCTCAGCGCCGCCGAAATCGCACAAATCGCCGGGCGCGCGGGGCGCTATTTGCGGGACGGCACGTTCGGCACCTCGGCGGACCTCGGAACGCTCGATCCGGCGCTGATCAAGGCGGTCGAGGAACACCATTTCGAGCCCATACGCCGCATCTACTGGCGCAATTCCGAGCTCTCGTTTAGGTCGCTGAGCGCGCTTCTCCACAGTCTCGACGAACCACCGCCCGCCCCGGGTCTGATTCGCGCCGGCGGGGCGGACGATCATTCGACCCTGCTCGCGTTGGCCCGCGACCCCGAGACGGCGGCCCTGGTTGGCGCGCCCGATACGGTGCGTCTGCTTTGGCAGGTTTGCCAAATCCCCGACTTTCGCAAGACCCTCGCCGAAGCGCATATCCGGCTGACACGCCAGATCTATCTGCACTTGATGCTAAATGGCCAACTGCCCACCGACTGGCTGGCCCGGCAGATCGCCCGGCTCGACCGCACGGACGGCGACATCGACACCTTGACCAGCCGTATTAGCCACATTCGCACCTGGACCTATGTCGCGCACCGGGCCGATTGGATCGCGGACGCCGGCGGTTGGCAGGAGCGGACCCGCGCCATCGAGGACCGGCTATCCGACGCCCTGCACGAACGCCTGACGCAACGCTTCGTGGATCGGCGCGCCGCCTCATTGGCCCGGCGCCTCCGCGAGGGGGAGGATCTGCTCGCCGCCGTGGACGAGGCCGGCGATGTGATGGTCGAGGGGCATTCGGTGGGGCGGCTCTCCGGCTTTCGCTTCAGCGCCGACGAAACGCCGACCGGCGCCGACGGCCGCGCCGTCCTGGCCGCCGCCCATCGCGCGTTGGCGCGCGAAATTCCAGCCCGCGCGGCCCGGCTCGCGGCCGATGGCGACGACGCCTTCGCGCTGAAACTAGAAGCGATCGGACCGGATTGGGGCGATCTGACCTGGCGGGGGGCGCCGCTGGCGCGGCTGACGGCCGGGGTCAGCGCGTTGAAGCCGGGCGTTCGGCTGCTACGCACCGATTTGCTGAGCGGCGCCCAGCGCGAGCGCGTGCGCCGGCGCCTGGCGCTCTGGCGCGACCAATATCTCAACCGCCTCGCCGGGTCGCTCATCCGCGCGCAGCGCGCGGTCGAGGATCGCAGCCGGTTCGGCGGCGCGGCACGCGGTCTCGTCTTTCAACTCGCCGAGGCGCTCGGTTATGTGCCGCGGGGCGACGTCGCCCCGCAGGTGGGTGAGCTGACCAAGGCGGAACGCGCGGCGCTGGCGGCGCTCGGCATTCGGCTCGGCGCCATTGGCGTCTACATGGCGCCGATGCTGAAGCCGGCGCAAACCCGGCTGAGCGCGCATTTGTGGGCGGTTCGGCACGGCCTCGATACGCCGCCGTTCCTGCCGCCACCGGCCGCGGTATCGATTCCGGTGGCGGCGGCCGCGCCGCCGGAATACTACGCCGCGCTCGGCTTCGCGGTGCTGGGGCGGCGCGCGCTACGCATCGACATGGCCGAACGGCTCGCCGGTGGTCTGCGCAAGCGCGGACAACGCGGACC
>JAUVWK010000069.1 GCA_030604165.1 Alphaproteobacteria bacterium
GGCGGTGCATGACGGCCTTATTGCAATCCGTGGATTGGTAAGCCATGAGTATGATGCCCTCGATCAGCGCAATCCGGAATGGTTAAACCACCTGGTCGGCGCCGCGGTCGTGCCCGGTGCGACAATCGAAGTGGCTGTTGCAGATCTGCGCGGGCTAGTTTCGGGCTAGAAAGTCAAGATTTCGTTCCTCATACATAATAAATCGTTAATGTCGGCCCAAGTGCCGTCAGCCCAAGAGCTGCCGCCGTTAGTAAATAATAAATATTATACGAAATATTCAAGCCTAATCATTGAGTCAAGCCGCCTCTAGGCTCAGATCGGCAGGATAACTCATTATCAAAACTGTCTTTTTCGTGGGCGTTCATGCCCCGAGTTCGTGGGCGTTCATGTCCCGAGAAAGCCGTCCCTCGCTACCCCGGCTTCGGCTCGTCATGCACCGGCAACCCGGTGCGGCGCTAATCATGCACCGGCAACCCGGTGCGGCGCTAATAAAGCGCCTCGATGGCCGCGGCGTGTTTCTCGTGGATGCGGGCGCGGCGGATTTTTTGGGTTGCTGTCATCTCGTCGTCGTCGTGGTCCAATTCCTTGGTCAGCAACATGAATTTCTTGATCTGAGCGACCCTGGCGACGCGCCCGTTGGCGGCGTCGATGTCGCGCTGGACAAGCTCGCGCACGGCGGCGTGCTCGGCCAGGCTCTTAAAATTGGTGTACGTCACGTCGTGACCTTCGGCCCAACTGCCGACGTTGTCGTAGTCGATCTGCACCAGGGCGGAAAGATACGGCCGGCCGTCGCCGATCACCACGGCCTCCTTGATATAGGGGCTGAGCTTGAGGTTGTTCTCGAGCTCCGAGGGCGCCAGGTTTTTGCCGCCGGCGGTGATGATGATGTCTTTCTTGCGGCCGACGATGCGGATGTGGCCGTCGACCTGCTCGGCGAGATCGCCGGTGTAGAGCCAGTCGTCCCGGATTGCCTCGGCCGTTCTTTCCGGGTCGCGGTAATAACCCTTGAACACCATGTCGCCCTTCAGCAGCAGCTCGCCGTCGGGCGCGAGCCGCGCCTCGACACCGGGCAGCGGCGGGCCGACGGTGCCGGGCTTCAGGTCGTCGGCCGATTGCATAAAGCCGAGCGCCATGGTCTCGGTCATGCCGAAGGCCTCGCACACGGGGATGCCGATGGTGCGGAAAAAGCGCAGCACCTCGAGTGAGATCGGCGCCGCGCCCGAGAGCACGAGCCACGCCCGGCGGAGGCCGAGGAAATTCTGCAGCGGACGAAATACGAGCCAGAAGTAGAACAGGAACAAGGCGCGTTCGCGGAGCGTCCGGCGCGCCGGCGGCTTGTCGCAGAACGGTCGGCAAGCGCGAAAGCCGCTTTCGAACAGCCATTTTCGAATGCCCCCGGCCTCCTCCATCTTGACCAGGACGGTCGATTGCATTTTCTCCCAGATACGGGGCACGCCAAGAAAGACGGTCGGGCCGATCTCGGCCAAATCGGCCTGGACGGTGCGCAAGGATTCGCCGAAATTCACGGTCGCGCCGCCGCCCACGCCCATGCAGACCGAGACCAACTGCTCGGCGACATGGCAAAGCGGCAGATAGGAGACGCAGGAATCGCGCGCTCCCATGCCGGTCTTGGCGCGCACACTGGCGGCCGTGTAGGCGATGTTGCGGTAGCTGATCATGGCGCCCTTGGGGCGCCCGGTGGAGCCCGAGGTGTAGACCATCAGGGCCAGGTCATCGAGCGTCTGGGCCGCGAGGTTGTCGTCGATCAGCGCCGGCTGTGCCTTGCCGTGACGGTCGCCGGCCTCGTGCAGCGCCTCGAGGCTGATCAGCCACGGATCGTCGTAGGCTCTGAGACCCTTCATGTCCATGACGATGAGGCGCTTGACGCGGTTGAGCCGAGGCCTGATCTCGAGCAGCTTGTCGACCTGTTCTTGGTCTTCGCAAATCACGAACTCGCATTCCGCGTGGGCGATCACATAGCCCACCTCCTCCGCCGGGCTGGTCGAATAGACACCGACGGCGACGGCCCGCGCCATGCCGATGCCCAGTTGGGCGATGACCCACTCCCTGCGGTTTTCGGCCAGAATTCCGACATGGCCGCCGGCGCTTAGCCCCAGCGCGATCAGGCCAAGCGCAAGCGTGCGGGCCTCCCGGTCATATTCGGCCCAAGTCACCGGTTGCCAGATACCGAAAATCTTCTGGCGCAGCGCGGTATCGCCGGGTGTGGTGCGGGCGCGCTCAGCCAAAATCTGCGGCAGGGTCCGCTGGCCGATGTCGAGCCCGCTCATGACAGCCAGCGCTTGCGACGCCGATAATGCTTGACGTCGCGATAGCTACGCGTGCGGCCGGCGCTGCCCAAGCCGAGATAGAATTCCTTGACGTCCCGGTCGGCCATGAGCCGCTCGGCGGGCCCATCGATCACGATGCGGCCATTCTCGATGATGTAGCCGTAGCTGGCGAGCGACAGCGCCATGGCGGCGTTTTGCTCGACCAACAGCATGGAAACCTTCCGCTCCCGGTTGATGCGCCGGATGATCCCGAAGATCTCCTCCACCAGCTTGGGCGCGAGCCCAAGCGACGGCTCATCGAGCAGCAACATGCGCGGCCTTGCCACCAAGGCGCGCCCGATTGCCAGCATTTGCTGCTCGCCGCCCGACAAATATCCGGCGCGCTGGCGGTGGAGGGCGCGGAGCAGCGGGAAATACTCATAGACCGCGTCGAAAGGCAGCGGCGCTTCGCCGCGGCCCGAGAGCGCGTAGCTCGCCACGCGAAGATTGTCCTCGACCGTGAGGTCTTCGAAGACGCGGCGCCCCTCCATCACCTGGAACAGCCCCCGCCGCACCAGACGATGCGGCGGGGTGCGGCTGATGTCGCGTCCGTCGAAGCGGATGGAGCCGCTCGCGAGCGCACCGTTCTCAAGCGGCAGAAAGCCCGAGATCGCCTTCAGCGTGGTCGATTTGCCGGCGCCGTTCGAGCCCAGCAGCGCGACGATCTCGCCCTCCGGCACCGCCAGCGAGAGGCCGCGCAGCACCTGGATCGTGTGGTGGTAGACGACCTCGATATTGTTGACTTCGAGTGCCGCGCTCACCGGTGGACGCTACGCCTCAATCGAGCTGGATCCAGTCGGAAACCGGATCCATCCTGCCCGTCTCGGAGTTCCCCTTGTAGATCCGGCCGACCGGAATCGAGTTGTTCTTAAAGCTCACCGGCACGCCGATCAGGCCGCCCGTGTCCCAATCCTGGATCGAATCGAGCGAGGCCTTGAGGTTGTCGCCGGTCAACGGTTTGCCGGCTTCCAGCGTGCGCTTGATCACCTCGCTGAAGATCATGCCCGAGAACCAGGTCTGCAAGAAATAGGTCGGCAGATATTCCGCCTTGGTGACCTTGGCCATGGTCGCCAGCGTGACCGATTTGTCCTGCTCCCAGTAATAGCGGTAGGGGAACACGCCCATATAGTGATCGGCGAGCGGACCGAGCTGGCGAACCACCATCGGCTCCATGGCCCAGAAGGTGCCCATGAAGGTCGCCTTCACGCCCGATTGCAGGGCCTGCTTCATCACCTCCGGCCAAACGCTCGTGACGTAGCCGTGGAAGATGACGTAATCCGGCTTGGCCTGCCGCAGCTTGATCACCTCCGGCGCCACGTCCACGCCCGCGGGCTTGGTCTCGATCTCGGTGACGATCTCGATGCCGAGCGATGCCGCGCGGGCGCGCGCCGCCGCGATCGGATCGCGGCCGAACTCGGTGTTGGAATAGAACAGCGCCACCCTGGCCGGCGTACCGTCGTCCTTGGGATGCTGCGCGATATATTCCAGCAGGATGCCGATCATGTCGGCATAGGTCGGGCCCGGCATGAACTGATAGGGGTGCTTCTCCGGGTCGGCGATGTCGGTGGAGAACGAGGTGCCGCCGACCAGAATCTTGTAACGCTCATTGAGTTCGGGCGCGACCAGCTTGGAGAAGCCCGTGCTGTCGCCGTAGAAGACCACGGCGTTCTTCTCGGAGGCCATGACCTGCTTGAAGATGGCCAGCGCCTTGTCCGGCATATAGCCGCTATCCTGCAGCTCGAGCCGCACTTTCATGCCATTGATGCCGCCGGTGGCATTCAGGTAACCGACATAGGCGCGCATGCCCTTTTCGCCGAGCGCGCCCGCCTTGGCGAAGGGGCCGGTCAGCGGCATCGCGCCGCCCCAGACCAGTTCGTTGTCCTCGGCCATGGCCGGGCCGCTGCCGAGCGCGCCGCCCACGCCAAGCGCGAGCGCCAGCAAGCCTGCCAGCGCGGCTCGCCGCGAAAGGCAGCGCAACCCACCACCAAAGAGCTTCTTCTTCATGGTGTCGTTCCTCCCCTCGTTTTCTCTTATTCGGTTCAATTGTTTGGTTCAGTTGCGAAACGGCCAGAGTTCGTAAGCGCGCTTGATGCGTCGCCAAATCTCGGCGAGACCGCGCGGCTCGAAGATCAGAAAACCCACGATCAACAAACCGAACACGATCTCGCGGGCCGGCGACAACAAGGCGATCGCCCCGGGCCCGAACGCGTGGATGATCGCGTCGAGCACCTCCGGCACCAAGGTCATAAAGATAGCGCCGACGATACCTCCGAGGATAGTCCCCATGCCGCCCACGACGACCGCGGCCAAAAAGAAGATCGAGAGGCCGAAGCTGAATTGTTCCGGCGTCACCACCTTGAAGAAATAGGCCATCAGACCGCCGGCCACGCCAGCATAGAAGGAACTCAGCGCAAACGACATCAGCTTGTAATGCAACAAGTTGATGCCCATCACCTCGGCCGAGATGTCGCGGTCGCGCACGGCGATGAAGGCGCGGCCGATGCGCGTGCGAAACAGATTGCGCGCGAACAGCAGCATCGGAATCATGATCGCGACGATCAGGTAATAGAGCTCGAATTCGGTGGAGAGCTTCAGGCCGGCGATCTCCGCCGGCGCCAGGCTGACACCGCGCCCGCCGCCGGTGACCGACTCCCATTCGTTGAACACGAAGCCGAGGATGAACTGGGCGGCGATGGTGGCGAGCGCCAGATAAAGGCCCTTGATGCGCAAGGACGGAATGCCGACCACCAAGCCGACGGCGGCGGCGAGCAGGCCGCCGAGCGGCAGGCAGACATAAAACGGCAAGCCCAGGTGGTTGCTGAGATAGGCCACGCTGTAAGCGCCGACGCCCATGAAGGCGGCATGGCCCAGCGAGATCAGCCCGGTGTAACCGGTCAGGATGTTGATGCCGGTGGCGCTGATCACGTTGATGCCGATCAGGCAGGCAATGAACAAGTGATAGCTGTTGCCGATGAACGGGAAGGCGGCGAGCGCCAGCAACAGCACGCCGAACCAGACGCGGCTCGCCGGCGTACGCCAGATCGCCTCGTCGCTCTGATAGCGTTCCTTGAAGTTTCCGATCGACACGGCTTAGAGGCGCTCGATTTCCGGAGTGCCGAAGAGGCCGTAGGGCCGGATCATGAGAATCACGATCAGGACCACGAAGGGGATCACGTCCTTGTAGGCGCCACCGAGGTAAAAACCGGTCAGCGCTTCCAGCCAGCCGATGATGAGCCCGGCCAGGATCGCGCCCGGGATGCTGTCGAGCCCGCCCAGGATGACCACCGCGAGCACGCTGAGCCCGATCAGCCCCATGGTCGGGTTGAGTGTCGTGATCGAGCCCACCACGATGCCGGCGATGGCCGCGCTGAGGGCGGCGTAGATCCAGGCGAGCCGAAACATGGCCGGCACGTTGACGCCCATCGACGAGGCCGCGACCTGATCGGCCGCGGTGGCCCGCATGGCGACGCCGCTCCGGGTGAAGCGAAACAGCACCAGAAAAATCAGGATCGCGGCGAGCGCCACCAGGAAGCCGTAGCCGGTGTTGCTCGGGATAAACATCTCGCCGATGATGATCGGCGCATCCGGAAAGATCGACGGCAGGAAGAAATCGCCTGGTGTCCAGATCATCTGCGCGGCGCCGTGCAGCACGGCGGCGAGCCCGACCGTGACCATGACGACGGAGATGGCAGGCCGGCCCAGCAACGGGCGCAAGACGACACGCTCGATGCCGGCGCCGAGCGCGGCGGAGGCGACCAGGGTGAGCACCACGGCGAGGGCCCAATGCAGGCCCAACAACGCGGCGAAGGTGTAGAAGAAATACGCGCCGAACATCATGATGTTGCCGTGCGCGAAGTTCACCACGCGGGTGGTTTTGTAGACCAAGACATAGCCGAGCGCGATCAGCGCATAGACGCCGCCGACGGCAAGCCCGACCAGGCTGACTTCCAAAAAATATTCCATCAGCCGGGCCCGCCGTGGCGCGGGCTTGCGGCCTCGCCCGTATGGGCGGCCTCGACGCCGAGATAGGCCTCGATCACGGCCGGATTCTCGCGCACCGCGTCCGGCGGGCCGGCCGCGATCACGCGGCCGAAATTGAGCACCGCGACGTGGTCGCAGATATCCATGACCACGTCCATGTCGTGCTCCACCAGCAGGATCGTGGCGCCACGCTCCTGCTGGATATCGAGCACGAAGCGCGCCATGTCCTCGGTCTCCTCGCGGTTCATCCCGGCCACCGGCTCGTCGAGCAGCAGCAGCTTGGGCCGCATGGCCAGCGCCCGGGCCAGCTCCACCCGCTTGCGCAAGCCATAGGGCAAGACCGCCACCGGCAGGTTGCGGATGTGGTCGATCTCGAGAAAATCGATGATGTCGCGCTCGATCTCGGCGCGCAGCGCCATCTCCTCGCGCTGCGCCGGCCCCAGGTAAAAACCGGCGGCGAGCAGGCCGGTCTTCATGTGGACATGGCGCCCGAGCTTGATGTTGTCGAGCACGGTCATGCCCTGGAACAGGGCGATGTTCTGAAAGGTCCGCGCCAGCCCGAGGGCGGCGCGGCGCGGCGGCTTGAGCCGCGTGATGTCGCTGCCTTCGAAGACGATGCGCCCGGCTTGCGGCTTGTAGAAGCCCGAAACCGAGTTGAACAGACTGGTCTTACCGGCGCCGTTGGGCCCGATCACGGCGGTGATGCTGCCCTCCTCGACCGCCAGCGAAACCTCGTCCAGCGCGTGCACGCCGCCGAAGGCCAAACTCAGATTTTCGATCTCGAGGATCTTGCCCATCGCGGGAATCGCGCACGCCCAAATGCCCAGGCGCCGGCCGAGCGGCCGGCGCGCCTCGTCAGGGTCAAGATATCATGGGCCTAAGGGCGCGGCGACCGCGCCACGCATCAGAGCGTATTAAGCTTGAATGCTTCCGGCGCGCTTGGGGTATCGGCGCTCGACATAATCATCGACGAGCTTCTGAAAGTCCTCGGCGATGCCGGCGCCGCGCAGCGTCGTCACCTTTTCGCCGTCGATGAAAACCGGCGCCGCCGGCGCCTCGCCGGTACCTGGTAGGCTGATGCCGATGTCGGCGTGCTTGCTCTCGCCCGGCCCGTTGACGATGCAGCCCATGACCGCCAGCTGCATGGTCTCCACGCCCTCGAAGCGCGCGCGCCAGGCGGGCATCTTGCGCCGCACATAGCCCTGGATCTTGTCGGCGAGGTCCTGGAACACGGTGCTCGTCGTGCGCCCGCAGCCGGGACACGCCGTGACCAGCGGGGTGAACGCGCGCAGCCCCATGGTCTGTAGTATTTCCTGGGCGACGATCACCTCTTGGGTGCGGTCGCCACCGGGTTTCGGCGTCAGCGAAATGCGGATGGTGTCGCCGATGCCTTCCTGCAAAAGCACCGCGAGGCCGGCGCTGGAGGCGACGATCCCCTTCGAGCCCATGCCGGCCTCGGTGAGGCCGAGATGCAGCGCATAGTCGCAGCGCGCCGCCAGCGCGCGGTAGACGGCGATCAAATCCTGCACCTGGCTCACCTTGCACGAGATGACGATCTTGCTCCGCGGCAGGCCGATCGTTTCGGCGAGCGCGGCGCTTTGCAAGGCCGAGACGACCAGCGCTTCGCGCATCACCGCGGCCGCGTCTTTCGGTTGGTTGCCGCGGGCGTTCTCGTCCATCAGCTGGGCCAGCAACGCTTGGTCGAGGCTGCCCCAATTGACGCCGATGCGCACCGGCCGATCGTATTCGAGGGCGACCTCGATCATGGTCTGAAACTGCCTGTCCCGCTTTTCGCGAAAACCGACATTGCCGGGATTGATGCGGTATTTGGCGAGCGCCTCGGCGCAACCGGGATAGTCGCTGAGCAGCTTGTGGCCGTTGTAATGGAAATCGCCGATCAGCGGCACCGCGCAGCCCATGGCGTCGAGCTGCTCGCGGATCGCCGGCACCGCGGCCGCGGCGTCCTTGGTGTTGACCGTGATCCGCACCAGCTCCGAGCCGGCTTCGGCGAGGGCGCGCACCTGCTCGACCGTTGCCGCCACATCGGCGGTATCGGTGTTGGTCATGGATTGCACGACGATCGGGGCGCCGCCGCCGATCTGCACCGGGCCCACCGCGACACCGACGGTTTGCCGGCGCTCCATCGACGCGTTGTTGCCGGACATGGAACCGCACCCCGCAAAAGCGTGAAAACGCGCCTTACTTAGCAACTCAACACCATGGACTTAGCACAATGGCGAACCCCCAAACAGCCCGCACGGACTAGGGGAATTAACGCTCAGGCAAGCCCGTTACGGGGTATTCCGGTTCGCTTGCCGGGGGCTAGGCCGCCTTTCTAGTCGGACGGCGCGCCGCCTTCCTCTTCGGACGGCGGGTTTTCGTTGCCGCCATTTTTTTCCCGGCCCGTTTCAGGAACTTGATCGTCGAGGCGATGGTCTCGTCCGGGCACTCGACCAGGTCGGCGTGGCCGATGTTTTCGTAGACGATCAGCTCGCAGCCCTTGATGTTGTCGGCGACCCATTTGGAACCGGCGCCTTTCGGGCCGGTCAGCATCGGCGTCAGCATGTCTTTCGCCGCGGTGATCACCAGCGTCGGGTTCTTGATTTTCTTGCAGTCCTAGCGCAGATCCATGTTCTCCATGGCGAGGCAGGCCTGCACCACGGTTTCCACCGAATTGAGGCCGACGATGGTGCGCACCATCTTGATCACGTTTTTGCCGTTGGGCCCGTCCAGATAGTCCGCGCCGACCGCTTGGGTCAGGACGTGATCGGCGAATTGCTCGCTGCAGCCCCAGGTCAGTGCCATATGGCGCCAGGTGCGGAACATGATCGAACGCATGGTGTCGCATTTGGCGAAGGCGCAATCGCTGACCACGCCGATGCAGCGGTCGGGGTATTTGGCGGCGAACTTCAGCGCGATCATGCCGCCGGCCGAGGTGCCCATGATATGGGCGCGGTCGATCTTGAGGGCATCCAAGAGCGCCGCCAAATCGTCGGCCCAGATATCGAGGTTATAGGGCTGGAGCGGCCGGTCGGTCTGGCCGTAGCCGCGCTGGTCATAGCTGATCAGCTTGAAGCTCTGCGCCAGGCCCTTCCAGACCATGCCGAAATTCTGCCGTCCGAACAGCGAGCCGCCGATCAGGGCCAGCGGCTCGCCCTTACCCATGAATTCATAATAAATGTTAATCCCATTGGCCTGTACTTTGGGCATGACGCCTCCTCCTGGAGAGTTGCGAACCGGCGTTTCAAACGCCATCTATCTTATTTGCGGACAGCCTAGAGCAAGCGGCGAGCGTGGCAAAGCGCCAGTTTCCGGCGATTCCGTTGACTTAGGTCATTGCGTCTCGCCGCCCCGTTTGGAAGAGTTACAAAATGTCCCAGCCGCTGACGCAGAAATACGGCGGGCCCGTGCCGCGCTACACGAGTTATCCGACCGCGCAGCAATTTACGCCGGCCGTCGATGGCGAGACCTACGCGCGCTGGCTCGGCGCCGTGCCGCCCGGCACGCGCCTCTCGCTCTATGTTCACATTCCATTTTGCCGCTCGCTGTGCTGGTTTTGCGGTTGCAACATGAGCGTCGCGAACCACTATGAACGGGTGCGGCGCTATTTGGATTTGCTCGACCGTGAGGCGGCGTTGGTGGCGGCACAGCTGCCGCCGTGCGAGGTCAGCGCGCTGCATTGGGGCGGCGGCACGCCGACCATGCTGCGGGCCAAGGATGTGACCTGGCTGGCGGCGCGGCTGCGGCGGCATTTTCAGCTTCGCGACGATGTCGAGTTTTCCGTGGAGGTCCACCCGCGCGGCCTGGCGAAAGCCACCGTGGCCGCGTTGGGCGCGGCGGGGGTGACGCGGGCGAGCCTCGGCGTGCAGGATCTGGACCCCGAGGTTCAGGCCGCCATCAATCGCCACCAAAGCACGGACGAAACCCTGCGCGCGGCAAGCTGGCTACGCGA
>JAUVWK010000190.1 GCA_030604165.1 Alphaproteobacteria bacterium
CGTTCATCGTCGACGAGTTCGGGCCGTTCATGCGCCATACCGGCCCCTCGCTGAGCCCGTTCAACGCCTGGATTCTACTTAAAGGATTGGAAACGCTGCCTATTCGTGTCGAGCAGATGTGCGCGAACGGGCTCGAGATCGCTAAATTCCTAGAGTCGCAGCCGACGGTCGCGACGGTGCTTTATCCGGGCCTCTCCAGCCACCCGCAAGCGGCGCTCGCCGCCGCCCAAATGAGCGCCGGGAGCACGCTCGTCTCGTTCGATCTGGGGGGCGGAAAGGGGGCCGCGTTCAAATTCCTGAACCGCCTACAACTCATTGATATTTCTAATAATTTAGGTGATACCAAGAGTCTGATCACGCATCCGGCCACCACCACCCACCAGCGGCTCGGGCCCGAGGAACGGGCCGGGCTCGGCATTGGCGATGGCTTGGTCCGACTCTCGGTCGGCCTCGAGGATATCGAGGACCTGAAGGCGGATCTGGCGCAGGCGCTGGAAGAGCTATGAGCGCATGACGCGTTACCGACGCTGGACAAACCGGAGCGCCACAACGATATTTAGCGAATACCCCAGGCGTGCGACCGAGAATTTCTCTGCCAAGGAAGGGTCGTAATGTATCAAAAGGAAACGCAAGCGATTGAGGTGACCGTCAAACCGTTCTATCTCGAGGAACAATCGGAGCCCGAACAGAATCACTATGTGTTCGCCTATCACGTTCGCATTCAGAACAACGGGGGCGACACGGTGCAACTGATGAACCGCCACTGGCAGATCACCGACGGCTTCGGACGGATACAGGAAGTCCGCGGCCCCGGCGTGGTCGGCGAGCAACCGGTGCTGAGCCCGGGCGAGGCGTTCGAGTACACCAGCGGTTGTCCCTTGAATACGCCGTCGGGCATCATGGTGGGTAGCTACGAAATGGAAACCGCCGAGGGCCAGCGGTTCAACGTCGACGTTCCGGCCTTTTCCCTCGATAGCCCCGACCAGCCGGTGCAGCTCAATTGAGACGCGTCGCGCCGGGATGGCGCGCCGTTTCGCCAGCAAACCAATCAAAAGCAACCAAAAAAAGCGCCGGACCAAATCAATTCGGAGAAAGAGAGGAGCTGTGGACGAAGCCAATCCCAGCGCGGCAACGCGCGTTGCGCAGCCCGAACGCGCCAGCCGCGAGATGGCTGAGGAGGCCGTTCGCACCCTGATTCGCTGGGCCGGAGACGACCCCGCGCGCGAAGGGCTCATCGAGACACCGAGCCGCGTGGTCCGCGCCTACGAAGAGTATTTCGCCGGCTACGATCAGGACCCTGTGGAAATTCTGCAGCGGACCTTCGAAGAGACCGACGGCTACGACGAGATGGTCGTGCTGCGCAATGTCTCTTTCTGCTCGCACTGCGAGCACCACATGGCGCCCATTATCGGCAAAGTGCATATCGGCTACTTACCCAAGACGCGCGTTGTCGGCATCAGCAAGCTGGCCCGTGTCGTCGAGGTTTACGCGCGGCGGCTCCAGATCCAGGAAAAGATGACGGCCCAGATCGCCGACGGCCTCGATCAGGTGATTCAGCCGCGCGGCGTTGGCGTCGTGGTCGAGGCGGCGCATCACTGCATGACCACGCGCGGCATTCAAAAGACCGGCGTGTTGATGGTGACCAGCCGCATGCTGGGAACCTTCCGCTCCGACCCCAAGACGCGCCGCGAGTTTCTCAGCGTAATCGGAAACCCGGCGGCGTCGGCCTAGACGACCGCGAGCCGCGGTTTCGACCATGGGCTCCGTCACAGATTTTCGCCCCGTCTTTTTTGTCATCGGGATTCTCCTGATGACGATCGCGCTGGCCATGGTGGCGCCGGCCATCGCCGACGGCGTTGCCGGCAACCCCGATTGGCTGGTGTTCCTCGCGGCCGCCATGTTCACGCTCTTCGTCGGCGCCTGCCTGACGCTGGTCAACCGGACCGGAGACTCGCGCCTCACGGTCCGCCAAGCCTTTATCCTGACCACCTTCAGCTGGATCTTCATTTCGGCCTTCGCGGCCTTGCCGTTCGCCTTTTCGGATCTCGGCCTGAGCTACACGGACGCCTATTTCGAGGCGATGAGCGGGCTCACCACCACGGGCTCCACGGTCATCGTCGGTCTCGACGACGCGCCGCCCGGTATCCTGCTCTGGCGCGCGTTGCTGCAATGGCTCGGCGGCATCGGCATCATCGTCACCGCGGTCGCCATCCTGCCCATGCTGCGGATCGGCGGCATGCAACTGTTTCGTACCGAATCCTCGGACCAATCCGAAAAAGTGCTGCCCCGGGCGGCGCAACTCGCCGGCGCCATCGGCCTGATCTATTTCGGCCTGACCGTTTCTAACGCGTTCGCCTATTGGCTGGCCGGCATGAGCATTTTCGACGCCGTTTGTCACGCCATGACGACGATCGCCACCGGCGGCTATTCAACCTCGGATTCGTCGATCGGCCATTTCGACAGCGCGGCCATCGAGGGGATTTCGACCGTTTTCATGGTCTTGGGCTCGTTGCCCTTCGTCTTGTATCTACAGGCGGTGCGCGGCCACGGCCGGGCGCTCTGGCGCGACACGCAGGTGCGCTGGTTTCTCGGCATCATCGTGGCCGCGCTGCTCGCGCTCTCCGGCTGGCTGTGGATCGCCAACGACGCGGCCGTGGATGACGCCGTGCGCCAGGCCGCGTTCAACGCCGTCTCGGTGATCACGGGCACCGGCTATTCATCGAGCGATTTCAGCGCCTGGGGCAGCTTCGCGCTGCCGCTCTTCACGGTGCTGATGTTCGTCGGCGGCTGCACCGGCGCAACCACCGGCGGCATCAAGGTGTTTCGCTTCCAGGTGCTCTACGCCACGGCGCGAGCGCAGATTCTACAGCTCATCCAGCCGCACGGCGTGGTCACCATGACCTTCAACCGCCGGCCGATTCCGGAAACCGTACCGGGTGCGGTGATGGGTTTTTTCTTTCTCTTCATCCTCAGTTTCGGTGTGCTCGCCATGGCGCTCTCGTTGATGGGCTTGGATTATCTCACCAGCGTGAGCGGCGCGGCGACGGCGATCGCCAATGTGGGCCCGGGTCTCGGCCCCGTGATCGGGCCGAGCGGCACCTTCCAACCGCTGCCGGACGCCGCCAAATGGTTACTCTCTTTCGGCATGCTGCTGGGCCGGCTCGAGCTCTTCACCGTGCTCGTGCTCGTGATCCCGAGCTTCTGGCGGGATTAGATAGGAGCGGGCTCAGGCGGCGGCGCCTCGCGCCGCGCGCGACCCCGGATCAGGGCCCCGATATCCATCTGAATCGTGAGTAGCGTCGGCACCAGGACCAGGACGATCAGGGTCGTGCCGAGCAGCCCGAACACGATGGTGACCGCCATGGGCTTCAGGAACTGGGCCTGCAGGCTGGTCTCGAACAGCAGCGGCAAGAGACCGAAGATCGTGGTGACCGAGGTGAGAATGACGGCGCGCAGGCGGTCTCGGGTGCCGCGCACCACCGCCTCGACAAGCGGCTCGCCCGCCGTCAGCCGGCCCTGGATGGTGCGCAACAGGCTGATCGAATCGTTGACCACGATGCCGGACAGCCCAAGCAGGGCAACCACGGTGAGGACGGTGAGGTCGAAGCCCAGCACGAAGTGCCCGAGGATGGCGCCGACCGCGCCAAAGGGAATCACCGCCATGACGACGAAGGGCCGCACGTAGCTGGCGAAGACCCAGGCCAGGATGATGTAGATCGCGGCAAGCCCGACCAGCGCGCCGATCTTCATGTCGCCCATCGTCGTCGCCTGCTCCTCGGCCTTGCCCTTGAAAGAGACCCGCACGCCGTAGCGCTCGGTGATGCCGCGCAGGCCCTCTTCGCGCACCGCCGCGAGCACTTTCTCGCTCGTCGTCAGATGCTCGTCGATCTCGGCGGTCACGCTGGCCGTGCGCAAGCCGTCCTCGCGGCGGATGCGGGCGAAGCCGGTTTGCTCGCGGAAATCCACGATCTCCGACAGCGGCACTTCGGCCCCGGCCGGGCTCAGCAGGTAAAGCCGGCGCAGGTCGGCCTCGTCCAGGCTCGCCACCGGGTAGCGGACGCGCACCGCGACCTCTTCGTCGCCGCGCGCGAAGCGCTTGGCGATGACGCCTTCGAAGGCGCCGCGCACCTGACGGCCCACTTGTTCGGTGGCGAAGCCCAGCGCACGGCCCCTGGACGTGACCTCGAGAATGGTCTCCTGCTTGCCATAGGGCAGGCTGTCATCGATATCGCTGACGCCGGGGAAGCGCGCCAAAAGCTCGCGGAGCTCGACCGACGCCGCCTTCAGGTCGTCGAGCGTGTGACCCGAGAGCTGGATGTCGAGCTCGCGGCCGGGCGGCCCGGATTGTTCCTCGATGATGATGAGCTTGTCGATCCCGGCCATGAGCCGCGTGTGGCGGCGCCAGGCGGCGATCAGCTCCTGCGTGCGCACTGTGCGCTCGTCCGAAGCAGCCAACTCGACCCGGAGCCCACCCAGGTGATCGCCCGAGCCGAGGAAAAAGCCGTCGGCACGCCCCACCGGCTGGCCGATTTGCCCGAAGCTCATCATCACCAGCCCGCCCTCGCCTTCCGTGAGCTCGTCGACGGCCGCGTCGAGCGAGCGTTCGAGTTCGCTCACCATGGCGACGGTGGTTTCGCGCCGCGTGCCTTCCGGGAACGTGACGTTGGCGTAAACCGAGTCGGATTCGGGCGACGGGAAGAAGACGAAATCGAGCCGCCCGCCCGCGATCAAGCCCATGACACCGATCAATAGCGCCACCGCCAAGCTCAAAGTGAGATAGCGCCAGCCAATACAGGCCCGCAGGAAGCGGTCGAACGGCCCGTCGCGAAAGGCTGCGAATCGCGGATTGAACCAGCGTGCGAAACGGTTCTCCTGCTGTGGATCGCGTTTGAGAGCGCCGCGCAGGTGATGGGGCAAGATCAAGAAACATTCGATCAGGCTCGCGATCAGAATGGCAATGATCACCATCGGAATCGCCGCGACGATCTTGCCGATGATGCCGGAGACCAGAAACAGCGGTGAAAAGGCGGCAATGGTGGTGAGGGAGGCGCTCATCACGGGCGCGAACATGCGTTTGGCGCCGGTTTCCGCAGCCTGCAACGGCGCGTCGCTGGCCGCCCGCCGGGTCACCGCGTGCTCACCCACCACGATCGCGTCGTCCACGATAATGCCGATCGCCATGATCAACGCGAACAGGCTGACCATATTGATGCTCTGGCCGGTCAGCAGCATGACGCCGAGGGTGGCGAGCAGCGAAACCGGGATGCCGACGGCGACCCAAAAGGCCACGCGCGCGCTCAAGAAGATGAACAGAACAATGACGACGAGAACCAACCCCCCGAAGCCGTTACGCAACAGTAGATTGATGCGATCCGTGATCAACGCGGCGGCAAAATTATATTGCTCGACCTTGAGATTCGGCGGCAAGGTCGGCCGCAGCTCCGCCACATAGCCTTCCAACAGGCCGGCGAGTTCGAGCGCATCCGATTCGGCCGCGCGCATCACCCGTAGCTCGATGGCCGGGTTGCCGTGCCGCAGGCCGACGGGATCATCCTCGTCGAAGGCGTCGGTCACGCGCGCGATATCGCGCAGATAGATGTTCTCGCCGCCTTCGCGCGCGCGCACCTCGATGTGGCCGATGCTCTCGACCGTTTTCGCCAAACCCAGGCTGCGGATTTGTTTCTCGCTGCCGGACGGCAGGGTACCCGAAGGCAGGTCGAGCGAGCTTTCGCCGATCCTGGCGGCGATGTCGTTTGGCTCGAGACCAAGCTGGCGCAGCACCTCGGGCCGCACCTCCACCCGGATCTCCTCGTCGCGGGCGCCGAACAGATCGACCTTGTCGATGCCGCGCGCCAGCAGCTCTTCTCGAATCGTTTTGGCGAAGGCCTTGAGCGCCGC
>JAUVWK010000117.1 GCA_030604165.1 Alphaproteobacteria bacterium
ATTCGGTGAAATTTCGGTGTTAATGAAATCAATAACTTAGCAGGCTGCAAATGTTAGAAATTAGACAGATTTACTCCAACAACAGATTTGAATGACGTTTTTGCACAGCCTGGACCCAACTCGGACATTGGCGATCAGGCTCAAAACCGGTGGCAACGTCGACGCCACCCTGATGTCGCTTCCCCCCGTCGCGAAGTGGCCCTGACTGGGCGCGGCGAGTGACATCGAAGGTCGCTTCCGGCAGAATTTCGAAGACAGATTAAGCTAGGATCGAACCCTACGGGGGACGTCCATGAACTGCCCAGCCTGCGATGCGGTCGTCGGTTCCGACGCCAAGTTCTGCTCGCGGTGCGGAAGCAGCCTCTCTATCGCCTGCCCGTCCTGCGGCGCGGATGCTGGCGCGGCCGACAAGTTCTGCGCCAAGTGCGGGCACGCCCTCCAAACCAAAGGTCCGGACGAAGCCCCGGCATTCGAAGCGGCCGCGCCCACTGAACCCTCAACGGGGGAGCCGCCAGCCAAGAAGGAAACGGCCCTCCGCGGCGAGCGGCGGCAGGTCACCGTACTGTTCGCCGATATGGTGGGCTATACGGCGTTGTCCGAGCGGCTTGGTGAAGAAGCCACTTACGAGTTCATGCAGCCGGTCATCGCCGAAATGACCAGCACGGTCCGGAACGAGCAGGGCACGGTTCAGGACTTGGCGGGTGATGGCCTGATGGCCTTGTTCGGCCACCCCGTAACATTGGAAGATGCCCCTCAGCGGGCCTGCCGCGCCGCCCTGTCCCTGCAGAAGCGCATGACGGCCGTTGGTCCCGACCTCGAGTCCAAGTATGGAACCAAGCCGGTCTTGCGCGTTGGCCTGCATACGGGACCGGTGGTGGTCGGACGGGTTGGCGCCGGCGGCGACGCGGAGTTCACCCCACTGGGCGACACCGTCAACTTGGCCTCGCGCCTCGAATCCCTCGCCGAACCCGGCACGATACTTTTGAGCGAGGCCATGCGGCAGCTCGTCGGCGCGTTCGCCGAAACCGAGACTCTCGGTGAACGCCGCATCAAGGGCAAATCGGCGCCACAAACGGTTTACCGCCTCAAGTCCCTCAACGAGCAGGTTTCTCGCTTTGACGCCTCAGTCGAGCGCGGCCTGACAAAGCTCGTCGGCCGCGGTGCGGAGTTACGGGCCCTCAAGGACGAATGGCGCCGCTCGCGCGAAAGCGCCCGCTCCATCGTGATCACCGGCGAACCGGGCTTGGGAAAATCACGTCTCTTGTACGAGTTCCGCAAGTCGCTGGAGGAAGAGGACGCGTTCATCTTGCAGGGCGACTGCCTTGCGGCTGGAGAGAACAAGCCTTTCTCTCCCTTTGTCGAAGTGGTGCGGTCGTCCTTCCGCATCGGCGATCAGGAGACACCCTCGGCGCTCGAACGGAAACTGACGCGGGGATTGGAGCTTCTCGGACTGAAGCCGGAAACCTCCCTACCTTACGTGCTCAATCTCCTGGGCCAGCGGGTCGAAGGTGCTGAATTCGACAAGGATAACGCCGAGATAGCCGGGCAACGCACGCGGGACGTCATCCAGTCGATGCTGAGGGAGCGCTGCCGGATGTCGCCGGTCACCCTGTTCGTCGAAGATCTGCACTGGATCGACAAGCCGTCCGAGGACCTTCTTACGCGCTTCGCGGAGGACGACGGCCCCCTGTTGATCGTGGGCACGGCGCGGCCGCCGTACCGGGCCCCGTGGATCAACGGAAGCGGTGCCGGCGAGATTCATCTGGCGCCGCTGTCGGCTGATGATACGGCCGAGCTGTTGCGGGAACGGCTCGGCCCCGAGGCGGCTTCGGCGGACGTAAAGCGGATCGTCGTCGAACGCTCCGAAGGCAATCCCCTGTTTGCGGAGGAATTCGCCAAGTTCGTTATGGAGAACGAACCCGGCAAAGATGGAAGGGGCCGCGGCCTTCCCGCCACTGTGGGGAACCTATTGATGGGCCGGATCGACGTCCTGGAACCCGATTCGCGGGCCGTCCTTCAAGCCGCCTCGGTAATAGGCCGCCGTTTCTTTTTTGACGTTGCCGCCGATGCGGCCGGCGTCAACGGCGTGCGTGCGGAGGTTCTGTGGGACCTCCAAGAACGGGAGCTCGTTTTCCCGACGGACGACTGCTATCAGTTCAAACACGCGCTGATCCAGACCGCGGTGTACGACAGCCTGTTGAAGGGCCGCCGGACGGACCTGCACGAGCGCGTCGGTGAGTTGCTTGAGCGCAAGCACGCGAACGCGCTCGACGAGGTGGCTGAAGATTTGGCTCGGCATTTCGCCGAATCGTCCAAGTCGGACAAAGCGGTTCGCTACCTTGTGATGGCGGGCGACAAGGCGCTGCGTACCTATGCCCTGGACGATGCCGACAAGTATTTTCGGCAGGCCCTGGAGATCGTCGAGGCCGAGCCAGAGTGCGTGGAGGACGTATTTCTCGTCGACCTGCTGCTCAAGATCGGGCGGGTCCTCTACTACCAAGCCGATTTTTTCGGCATCATCTATTTGACCGAAAAACATATGCCGGTCGTCGAGCGGCTCGGCGATCAAAAACGCCTGTCGCGCTTCTTGTTCGAGACAGGGTACGCCTACGTCTTCACCGGCCGATCCAACATCGGTAAGCCGATGCTCGAAAGGGCGATGGCGATCGGCCAAGAAATTGGAGATGACGAGTCCATCGGCTTCGCCGCGGAAGGATTGCTCTGGCACTACATTTATTGGGAACCGCCGGACCACGACACGCGCAAGGAGGTGTTCCGTCTCTCCGACCTATCGGTCGCCTGCGGAAAGAAGATCAACGAACCCTGGCTGATCGCCAAGGGCATGATCGCCAAAGCCCAGTACTGTTTAACTTCCGGTTCACAGGGCGAAGCGCGCAAATATTCTCTCGAACTTTTGAATTATGGCAGGTCGAGCGGCGACCCGAGAGCGAAAAGCCTGGCTCTTGCGAACTTCGCCTTTAGCGACGCCTACCACTTCAATCCGACCGAGGCGATTGAGAACGCGGATGAGGCGTTGCGCGATGCACTCAGCCCGCTAGACCAACTAAACCTTCGCGGCGCCAAGGGTGTGGCGTTCGTGGCGGCGGACCGGCCCGAGGAGGGCCGGGAGATTCTCGAAGAGGTGCGCCGCGAGGTGAACCGTGGGGGGTTCTTTGTCCTCGGCATCGGAATCGAGATCCCGTACGCGCTCTCGCTCGTGATGACGGGTGAAATGGCCGCCGGCATGAAAGCGCTTCAGGAATCGGTCGAACGCTACCGTTCGTTCGGTTCCACCTTAATGGGGCTCTCGGAGAATCTCGCTCTCGGGGAAATGTACTTGCAGATCGCGTTCGGCGAGGCGAAGGCGGACTTCGGCGCCACGGTCCGCAACCTGGGATTTGTCATGAAAAACGTGCCGTTCGCGGCGCGCAAGGCGCGGACCCACCTCCGCGCGGCGATCGAGGGCTGCAGGAAATTCGATAATCAGTCGCTCCTGGCCCGGTGCCTCTACGACCTCGCCCTTCTCAATGTCGCAAAGAAGCGCCCAGGCGAGGCGCGCGAAAACCTGGAGCAGGCGCGCGCCGCCGCCGAGGCTGGGGGCGCGACCGAGATACTGGCACGGGTCGAGGATGAACTCGCGAACCTGGGAACCTAGCAAGCCGCAAATTCTCGTAGGCTGCGTGACCTAACATACGAACGCTCAACGCACTCTGATGTCGCCTATTGGCTACAAGCGGAAGTACCAGCCCATCTAATTTACGTCCGGTGTTGGCTCTAAAGCCGACATCGGCGTCCGGCCGCTGAGCCAACTCTAGTTGATGAGTACACGACCTAGGGTGTTTTCCACGCGCGTGGAATCGCTTCGGCCCGCTCCCCCTTGATCGGAAACAACTCTAGCGAATGATCATGGTGGTGGCGGCGCCGAGCGAGATGGCGGCGTCCTTGGGCCGCATCAGGTCGACGAAAGCGGCAAAGATCGGGCGTTCGGCGGCGCGGCAATAAGGCAGCCGCATGAGCTCCTCCAGGGCGCCGGTGACGCGCCACGGGGCGCCCTTGTAAAGCTTGGGCGCGGTCAGGGCGTCGTAGATATCGGCGGCCGCGAGCAGCTCGGTAATGGCGTCGTAGTCGCCCTCTGCGCCCCGCTCGAAGCGATAGAGTTGTTCGAGCGTGGGCGCCAGCGCGCTGAGCGCCAACTGCTCGAGCACCTTGAGCGTGGCGCTCAATAAATCTTGGCGCAAGCGCTCGCGCGCCGGCTCGGCGAGGGCGCGTTCGTTGAGCCGTGGGCCATCGATGGTGTGCTTGCCGACATCGTGCAGCAGCGCCGCCAGCAGCAATGTCTCCTCATCGACGCCGTCCGGTTTGAGGGTGCGAAGCAGGCCCAGCGCAAAGGCCGCCACGGCCTCGTTGTGGCCGAGCGCGCCGTCGCGCGACTGGACGCTGAGAAAATCGATCATGGCGAGGCGCGCCCGCTTGAAGGCGTCGACCTCTTCGCTCAGCGCCGCGCAGCTTGCCGCGAAGCGGCTCGACGGATCGATGCGTCGCGTATCCCGCGCCAGCGGCTTGACCCCGGTGACCTGGTAGCAGGGCACCCGGCGCAGCCCCTTGACCTCTTTGTCGCCAAGCGATTCGATCTCGAAATAAGGCTTCACCAATTCGAACGTGTCGTGCGCGACGGTGATGGCGCCGGGCGCGCCGATCGCCTCCATGCGCGAGGCCGTGTTGACGGGATCGCCGAGGACGTCGTAGAGGCTCTTGTCCGCGGGTCCGAGCAGGCCGCTGGTGATGACGCCGCTGTTGAGGCCGATGCGCAGGCCGAGCGGGATGTGCTGGGCGACCTCGTCGCGCAATTGCAGCGCCGCCAGCACGGCGTCGATGGCGTGGGTCGCGTTGCCGTGCGGCACCCCGAACAGCGCCATGGTGCCGTCGCCGGTGGTCTTGTTCACATAGCCCCGGTAACGCGTGATGATCTCGCCCGACCAGCTGAAATAGTGGTTGAGACGCGAGAAGATCTCGTCCGGCTCCATGCCGGCGGTGAACTCGGTGAAATTCTCGAGGTCGGTGAACAGGATCGTGGTGCTGATCTTGCGGGCGCCGAGCTTGTCCTCGAGCATGAGCGGAATCACTTCGGGCGGCGCCATGCGGTTGAGCAGACCCTCGCTCAGCTGTTTCTCGCGCCTGATTTCAACGAGGACGTCGGAGAGCTCGGCCGTGCGCTCGCCGACCTTGGCCTCGAGGGTCTCGTTCAGTTTGGAAAGCTCGCCGACCGCCTTATCGAGCTGCGCGGAGCGCTCGATCTCGGCCTCGTGCAGGCGCGCATTGTCGATGGCGCTGGCCACCTGGTTGGCGACAATCGAGAGCAGGATGCCGTCCAACTCGTCGAAGGCGTTGGCCAGGAGGCTTTCGACGGCGAAGACGCCGACCAGTCGGTCTTGAACCAGCAGCGGGATCGCGATCTGGCTTTGCGCCTCGGCCAAGCCCGGTAGGATCGCGGCCTCCTGAAGCTGATCTTCCTGGCCGAGCGCCTGGACGCGGGAGCGCACGTTGGCCTGATACTTCAGCTGGGTCTGGATGTTGCCCATGCGCATCATGCGGCGCTTCTTGGCGACGACGCCGATGACGCCTTGTCCGAACGGGACTTCCACGCCGACGCCCGAATCTTCGTAGCCGCGGCTGGCGACGAGCGTCAGTTTTTCCGCCTCCGCGGCGCTGAGCAGAATCATGCAATGCGCGAAGCCGAGCACGGAATCCATGGAGGCCAGGATGATGCCGAGAATTTTGTCGAGCTCGAGGGTGGCGTTGATCTCCGAGGAAATCTGCTGGATGATTTTGACTTCCTCGGATTTGCGCGCGAGCTTCTCGTTCAGCTCGTCGATGATCGTCTGATTCTCGAGGATCTGGTCGCGAATCGCCTGGCTTTTCTCGTCAACCGCTGCCATCGAGGATCCTTTGTCCCGCCGCCGAGGGTGCTCAGGCTTTCTCGCGAGATCTCGACTTGCGCACCGCATGGACCTGGTAGATGTCGGCCGCGAGCAGCTTGAAGATGCCGCTCATGCCGGTCATCGAGGCGATCGCCTCGAGCTTCATGTCCATGTCGTCGAACAGCGGCCCTTCGGTTTCCGAATGGTCGTATTGCAAATCCAGGAACCATTCCTGGAGCGCCTCGAAATCCCGCACAATGGCAAAGACATAAGGGTTTTCACGGATATTGCGGTGGGTCTTGTTGAAGAACTGATGCGACAGCGCGACGTGGTTCTCGTCGACGTACCAGACCTGGGAGATTTCGGTCGTGTTCGGCACGCCGTCGAGCGAGCAGGTGACGATGGTGCTCGGCACCATGCCTAGCATGGCCGGCCTGATTTCATCTGGAAGCATGGCGGCTAACTCCTAATCGTGCCGTGGAATTAGTCGGACAGAGCCAATTTGTCGCCGGCGCCCGGCCCCGGCGTTTGCACGAAGATGTCTTCCACCTTGAAGACGACCGCCTTGCCCGGATAGGGCACGAAGCCGGACCAAATTTCTTCGCCATAGCCCAGCGGACCAAGCTGCACGATCAGCTTGCTGATGTAGATGTCCTGCACCGCGTGGTCCTGTTCGCTGCTGGGGCGCGTCTCGAGGCATTTGCCCTTGAACTGATAGGCTTCGTGGGTCGCGGCGCCGGCCACCGTCAGGGCGACGAGGCCGTTGTCTTCGAGGTTGCGAAAGGTCGTCTCGCCCTCGATGTCGGGCACGAAAATCGTCACCGTGTCGTTGGCGGCGTCGGCCAAGGCGCCAAAGGCCCAGGAGGCCGCGGGCCGCAGCTTCGCATCGCGCGTGCCGACGAACATCAGATTTGGGCCGTGCAGAAATTCGACCAATTTGTCCGGAATCATAGAGACCTCCCTGCATCATACGCGCAAATGCTCCCTGCCAAGGCACAGTATCACGCGCGCAAATTCCGTTGGAGTCCCCCGCGAGGGGGCGACAAGGCCCGGCGGTGCGAGCGCCTCAGATTTCGGCCAGTTCGGCGCGGTGCCGCTCAGCCAAGGCCGCGAGGCTGGTGACGCGGAGGTCGGGCTGTGCGTCGGCCGGCGGCGTGGCGCCGCCGCTTTGATCGCCGCGCCGGTCGACCCAGACGGTGGCGAGGCCGAGCGCCTTGGCGGGTGCGATGTCGTGATAAAGGCTTTGCGCGACGTGCAGCACCTTGGCCTTGGGGATGCCGAGCTCGCCGAGCAAGGCGAGGGCGCGGTCGAAATGGGCAGGCGCGGGTTTGTAGCTCTTGACCTCCTCGGCCGTGATCACCGCCTCGAACGGATCGCCGAGCGCGGCGCTGCTGGGGGCGAAAGAGCGGCGGTCCACGTTGGAGACGGCGACCAGCTTGAAATGGGTCTTTAAATAGGCGAGCGCCGCCGAGCTGTCGGGAAAAGGCGGCCAGGCGGCGATGGAGGCGGCGAAGCGCGCCGCCTCGTCCGGCGCCGCCGGAACGCCGAATTGCGCCGCGATGGCGTCGAACACGTGGGCCAGAATATCGCTATAAAGCGCCGCCGGATCGGCCTGTTGGAGGCGGGGTTCGTGTTCGGAGAAGGCGGCCAGCAAGGCCTCGCTATCGACCGGGCCACCGACCGGGCCACCGACAAGTGCGTCGCCGCCCCGCGCGGCCCAGGGCGCGAGCGCCGCGAGGAGGCCGCGTTCCCAGTCGATCAGCGTGCCGTAGCAGTCGAAGGTCATGGCCGCGAAATCGGCGAGCCGCCACGGCGCGGAAGTCGTCTCGGTCATCGCCGTCATCGCCGTTTTGGCCCTATTTGATCGAAGAACAAGGCGCCATAGCGCCGG
>JAUVWK010000378.1 GCA_030604165.1 Alphaproteobacteria bacterium
AAGACTGCGGGCATGGGCCTGGATTCGGGCTCGTGGAGCGACGCCGAGGCGGCTGCGCCGGGCGGCCGGTACAGCCGCTTGGTTCGAGAAATTCAGCTCCGCCTGACCGCGCTCGGCGCCTATCGTGGCCGCGTCGGCGGCGTGCTTACGGCGGCGACGCAAGACGCCATACAGGCCTATCAGAAGGTTTTCGAATTGGCGCCGGACGGCAAGCCCAGTTGGGACTTGTTGCGCCGGCTCACCGGTGCCACCCAGGCCGCGGACCGTTTGCTCCTTGTGCTCGAGACCGAGCGGCGCGGTCAGCTCGCGACGGCCCGCGCGGCACTGGCGCGAACCTTCGGTCCGGATTGGGCCGCTGGCGCGCCGGCGGCCGAGCCGTTTTCGTGCCCGGACGCGCTGTCGGTGACGTGCTTGCTCGCCGAGGCACGCCGCGCCGCCGACGCGATTGGCAAGGCGCGGCGCCGGGATTGGGCGCTCGGCACCGTGGTCGAGGCCCAGGCCGCAACCGGCCGGGCGGCGGCTGCCTGGCAGACCGCGCGGGCGATGCAAGACCCGCGTTCGGTGGTCGCGGCGCTCGGCAATATCGCGCGGTCGCTGGCGGCGGCGGGGCGCACGCAGGCCGCGCTGGCGGCGGCGTCCCGGGTGCCGAACGCGCTGCTTCGCGACCAGGCGTACCGCGCGGTGGCGGCGGCCCAGGCCGGCGCCGGAGAGATCGCGGCGGCGTTGCGGACCGCGCGGCGTATCGCGTTGCCGCAGGAGCGAGTGGCGGCGCTGGTGGCCGTTGCAAGGGCGCAAATGGCGGCAGACGCGCCGGTGGCGGCGCGGCGGACCGTGGCGGCGGCGGAGGTCGGCAGCGCCGCGATCGGGGCCGCCGTGCTACGGGACCGCTCGGTGATCGAGCTGGCGTGGCTCAAGGCGACGATGGGTGCGCCCGCAGACGCGAAGGCGATGTTGGAGCGCATCGTGGCGCCGCGCGGTCGCGTCCAGGCGCTTTGCGAGATCGCGCGAATCGAGGCACGGGTCGGGAACCAGGCCGCGGCGCGGCGCGCGTTGGCGCGGGCCGCGGCGTCGATCGAAGATCTTCCCCGACTAGTGGACCGGCAACGAGCGCAGGCACACCTCGCGGTGGCCCAGGCGGCATTGGGAGAATTCGAGCCCGGCATCCGCTTGGCAAGGCAGATCGGGCGTGGCTATCTCCGCTCCTATGCGCTGGGCCGCATTGCGGCGATCATGGCGGAGGCCGGGGTGGCGGCGGCCGGCGCGGCGGAGGCGGCAGTCGCGCTCGCGCTTAGCATCGAGGATGCGCGCCTGCGGATCGATACCCTGCGCCAGGTCGCGGCGCGGCGCGCGGCCGCGGGCGATGGGGCTCGGGCGAAGGCGACGGCACGCACCGCGTTCGACTTGGCGCGGGCGCTGAAACGGCCGCTCGACCGCGCCTACGTGCTGGCCGATCTGGCGACGACCAGGCGCGGGCAGGTGCCGTGCGGGACGGTCGGGCGACGCTCCGGGAGGCGCTCGCGGCGGCGCGGGCGCTCGACGATTCGTGGGCCCGCGCCCGCGCGTTCAGCAAAATCGCGCGCGCGCTGGCTGCCATCGAGGCAATCTAGAGCAATTCACGATCGTGTGGAATCGCTTAAGGCCGCGACTGCGGCCCGCCGGTTATCCGGCGCGCCAGCGCAGGTGCGGGCCGTTAGGTCCGCTGCCGGGAGCAAAAAAAACCTAGAGTGGAACCGAATTTAAGCCTTGCCTATGACGGATACTCTAGGAGTTGCGCCGTTGGAAAAACGGCGAGTTGGCCAGCAGGTCCCGGGCGACCTTCAGACCGCTCGAGGCGGCCGGTTCCGGTTCGCTCTCGTTCGGTAACGCGTGATGGTCGTCGATCGTGCCTTGCAGCCCCCAACGCTGTCGCATGCCGCTGGGATCCTCCTGGACCACATGGGTCCGCTCCAGATCCGCCAATTGGCTTAATGCCTTGATCGTGCGCTCCGATAGGTTCATGACGGGCTCCTAGGAAAGGTGGTCGTCTGTTGATCGGGACGCTACCTTGGTCTTGCGTTCGGCTGTTGCGCCAAGCCTGTGTCAAATCTGTGGCAAGGGGCGGATCAGTACTGCACGCCGTTGGTCAGCGCGCCGTCTACCAGCAGGTTGGTGCCGGTGACGAAGCTGGCGGCGGGACTGGCCAAGAACACCACGGCGTTCGCCACCTCTTCGGGGGTTGCCATGCGCCCCATCTTGTTGGCGGCGAGAGTCGATGCGAACAGATCGGGCATGTCCGTCTCGATGCGGTGCCAGACGCCGCCTTTGAAGTAGGTGTTGCCGGGCGAGACCGTGTTGGCGCGGATTCCCTTCGGCGCGAGTTGGCAGCTCAAGCTTGCAGCGTAGTAGATGAGGGCCGCTTTCATGGCGCCGTAGGGGCCGGCCGCGAAATCGACCTCCACGCCCGAGACGCTCGATATGACGACGATCGCGGCGGCCTCCGATTGCTCCAGGAAGGGCAGGGCGGCCTCGACCATGTTGACCGTGCCCATCATGTCGACCTGGAATTCCTGGCGCCAGGAGTCCTCGGTGGCTGCGACCGCGAGCGCGCTGACATTGGGCACCACGATGTCGAGTCCGCCGAGCTCGGCCGCCGCATCCGCGACCCATTTCTTGAGCGCGGGGCCGTCGCCGACATCGAGCGCCGCGCCGGTTGCCCGAACGCCCTTGCCCGAGAGCGCTTGCACCGCCGCCTCGACCTCGCCGCCGTTGCGGGAGCAAATCGCGATGTCGCAGCCCTCCGCCGCCAAGGTTTCGGCGATTGCGCGGCCGATACCTTTGGTGCCGCCGCTGACAATGGCTTTTTTTCCCTTGAGTCCCAAATCCATGGCCGCCTCCCGCGCGCTCCTTGATCGATCGCGGCGATATTCATCGCCCCGCTATCCACTAGCTTGGGCGCACGACCCGGATGATGACATAATCCAGCCAGGGACAATACTTGAGGGTCGGCGCGAGCAAGGCAAAACCAAGGAAGCCCGCGACCTCCCCGCACCCGTCTACAACTGGTTCACTGCCCGCTTCGCTTTTCCCGCCTTACCCCTCGCCCTATTTCGGCCAGGTGCCCGCAAAGGGCCGCGTCAGCGCGCGCTCGACCATCTCCAGGCGGTCCTGGCCGTAGAACATGTCGTTATCGACAAAATAGGTCGGCGAGCCGAACACCGAGCGGCGGATGGCCTCCTCGGTATTGGCCTCGTAGAGGGCCACCACCGCCGGCGACAGCGCCGCGTCGAGCAACGGCCCGGGCTCGATGTCGACCGTCTCGGCGAGCCGCGCCAAGGTCGCGCGCTCGGCAATATCCGCGTCGTCCCGCCAATGCGCCTCAAGCAGGCAATGCGCCAGCCGGTCGATATCGTGGCCTGCCACGAGACCGGCGATGAGCATGCCGTTGGGCAGCGTCATGTCCTTGCCGTGATGGCTCGGCGTGGGGCCGAAGATCGGGGCGCCGCGGTGTTCGGCCCAGCGCTCCTTCTCGCGGCCGAAGAAATAATCGTAATGCGCCTGGCTGCGCTCGCCGAACGGCACCGCGCCCAGCGCCGTCATGGCCCGATGCAGATCGAACGGCTT
>JAUVWK010000057.1 GCA_030604165.1 Alphaproteobacteria bacterium
CGGCTCCACTAAAACCCTCCGCCCTGGTGGGCGGCGCTTTTACCAGGGCCTGCTCTGACGGACCACAAATCCCGCCGGGGCCCCGCGCTGGTGGTCGGCGGCGGCGCCGCCGCGACCGGCGCGGCGCGGCTCGCGGCGCGCGGCGCGTTACGGGTCGGTGCGGGTCTCGTGACCGTGGCGGGGCCGGCCGAGGCGCTGCCGGTCTATGGCGCGCAGCTAACCGCGATTATGGTGGCGCCGCTCGAGGCGCTCGACCAGCTTCTTGCCGATCCGCGCCGGAACGCGGTCTTGGTCGGGCCGGGCTGCGGGGTCGGCGAGGCGACCCGGCGTAATACGCTCGCCGCCCTTGTCGCCGGCAAGGCCTGTGTCCTCGATGCCGACGCGTTGACATCGTTTGAATCAACGCCAAATCAATTATTTGAAAGAATTTCTTCAAACGTACTCTTAACGCCGCACGAGGGTGAATATTGCCGTCTCTTCGATCATGTCGGCGACAAATTGGCGCGCGCCCGCCAGGCGGCCCGCAGCAGCGGAGCGGTGGTTTTGCTCAAAGGCGGCGATACGGTGGTTGCGGCCCCGGATGGCCGCGCCGTAATCAACGCCAATGCGCCGGCCGAGCTGGCGACCGCGGGGGCCGGCGACGTGTTGGGCGGACTTGCGCTCGGACTTTTGGCGCAAGGAATGGCCGCCTTCGATGCGGCCAGCGCGGCCGCCTGGTTGCATGGGGCGGCGGCGAGCGCATTCGGACCGGGATTGATCGCCGAGGATATCGCCGAGGCCCTGCCGCCCATCCTGCGAGCGCTCAAGGGCCGCTCCGACAAACATCGGCCCTAAGAGTCCGGTCATTGCTGGCGGGAACGCGCTATCACGAGGCCGCGCGTTTCGCTACCATCGCGGCTGGCGTCTCCGGTGCCGCAGCAGTGACAAGCGTCGGCGTTTTCGCGCTATGCTCCTTGGAAGGTTGTGAACGATGCGAGCCTTGGCGGCAGGGTTCCCGTGGCTGATGTTCGCGCCGGCTCTGGTCCTGGCGTGCGCGGCGCTCGGGGCCGTCGATTCGGCGCGCGCCCAAGACAGCGTCCACTCCGAGACGTTGACCGACGACATTCACATTGGCAGCCAAGACTATCTAATTAGCTATGGCGAGAACGCTTGGCGCATCTTCACCGGCCCCGCACGCTACGACCGGGCCGATTGGATCAACCTGGGCCTGGTCGCGGGGCTTACCGGGGCCCTGTTTTTGGCCGACGAGACCGTGGCCGATTTTTGGCAAGAGGATGTGCGCGGCAGCTTTTCCGATTCCCTGGCCGACGGCTTAGAGAATTTCGGCGATAGCGGTAACATCCTGCTGGGTTGGCTTGGCGCTTACGCCGGGTTCGAAGCGCTCGACATGAAACAAGAGAAGGCCGCCGCGCTCATGTCTCTCGAAAGCGTCCTTCTCACCGCACCGGTTATCGAAGGCCTGAAGCGGGTCAGCGGGCGCGTACGGCCGAATAGGACGGATGACCCGTTCGACTTCGACGGCTTGGGCGGAGATAGCAAGTCGTTTCCCTCCGGTCACGCCGGAAATAGCTTTGCCACAGCGGCGGTTCTTTCCGAGGTCTATGGCACGCGTAATCCGTGGGTGCCATGGCTGTCCTACGCCACGGCCACGGGCGTTGCTCTCTCCCAAATCAACGACAACAAGCACTGGGCCTCCGATGTGTTTCTCGGCGGTGCCATCGGTTTGTTCGTCGGTAAGATGGTCGCGCGCCATAGTCCGTTTTTGGTCGAGCACGACATATCCTTGCGGTCGCTTGATGTGAACGGCGGCCAAGGTATTGTGTTTGCCTTCTCGTACTAGTGGAATCCATCCACGAGGCGCGGATATCGCTTGGCGAAAGGGGTGCCGCGAGGGCGCGCCGCGCTTGTGCCCTCTTGTCGGAAGACGGCTTCGGTGGGGCGTTGGTCGTGTTCTTGTTGCGCGGAGGGGCGCATCTTATGTTATACGGCACGGTCCGCAACGGACCGATGCCCCGCGAGTCGTCGCTGCGCGGTGGGATTTTTTTAGAATTTTGTCCTGTATTCGGGCATTGGCGGGCGTGGCGGAACTGGTAGACGCGCGTGGTTTAGGACCACGTGGCTAAATGCCGTGGGGGTTCAAGTCCCTTCGCCCGCACCAACGCGTTGCCCGCCGGCGGGTTCGTCAGTGCGGTGGGGCGTCATGAGTACGGTTTGTGGATCGGGGTTCATAATGGTTGAGGAGAGTGGCTTTCCATGCAGGTGACCGAAACCCTGTCTGAGGGCCTAAAGCGCGAATATAAAGTGGTCGTGCCGGCCGCCGATCTGGATTCCAAGGTGGAGAACCGCCTGCTCGAATTGAGCAAGACGGTCAAGATGAAGGGCTTCAGGCCCGGGAAGGTGCCGCTTTCCATTATTCGGCGCCAGTACCGCTCGGCGGTGCTAGGCGAGGTGCTGGAGAGCACCGTCCAGTCCAGCTCGCGGCAGGCGCTCAGCGAGCAGGCCGTGCGCCCCGCGATGCAGCCCAAGATCGAAATCGCCGCCTATGACGAGGGCAAGGATCTCGAATACACCATGGGGCTCGAGCTCCTACCCGAGATCGCGCTCGGAGACTTCTCCGAGATCGAGTTGGTGCGATTGACGGCGGACGTGAGCGACGACGACGTTGAGGTCGCTTTGGGCCGCATCGCCGAGGCCGAGAAGCGCTTTGCCAAGGTGGACGACCCGCGGGAGGCAAAGCTGGGCGACGCGCTCTCGATCGACTTCGAGGGCAGGATCGACGGCGAGGCCATCGAGGGTGGCGCGGCCACGGACTTCGAGCTCGAACTCGGCAGCGGCTCGTTCATACCGGGCTTCGAAGACCAGCTTATCGGGGCCAGGGCGGGCGAGGACAAACTCGTCTCGGTCACCTTCCCCGAAGGCTATCCGCAAGCAAAGTATGCCGGCAAGCAGGCCCAGTTCGAGGTCACCGTCAAAGAGCTGCGTGAGCGCCAGCCCGTGGCCGTGGATGACGACCTTGCCAAGCGTCAGGGCCTGGACGGCGTGGCTGATCTCGCGGCCCTGGAGAAATTCGTGCGCGAGCGCATCGAGGAAGATTTCGCGCAGGCCTCGCGGGCCCGCTTCAAGCGGAGCTTGCTCGACCATTTGGCCGAGAACTACGACTTCGAGGTGCCGGTTGGCATGGTCGATCAGGAATTTGGTGAGATTTGGGCTCAGATCGAGCGCGACAAGGAACGGGCCGACGCGAGCTACCAGGATTTATTGGGCCAGAGCGAAGAGGAGGCCCGGACCGAGTATCGACAAATCGCCGAACGCCGGGTCAGGCTTGGCCTGCTGCTGTCCGAGATTGGCGGCCAGAATGGCCTCACGGTCGAGCGCGATGATCTCTCGAAAGCGGCCATGGCGGCGGCGCGGCAGTCACCGAATCCGCAGCAGGTCCTGGAGTTCTATGGCAGCAACCCCAATGCCTTGGAGCGTTTCCGTGCCCCTGTCTATGAGGACAAGGTGGTTTCGTTCCTGACCGAGATTGCCAAGGTGGTGGAGAAAAAAGTAGCCGCGGAGGAATTATTCCGCGATCCGGACGAAGACGAGGCCCAGGCGGTGGCCGCCACCGGCAAGAAGGCCGCGTCCACCGGTGCGGCTGGCAAGGGTGGAAAGTCCGGCAAGAGCAAGGCCAAGAGCGGCGATTCGCCTCCCCAACCGGCTGCCGGCGCGAAGGGCGGAAAGAAGAAGCCGGCGAAATCGGCAGCCGAGGGCACGGCCAAGACATCTGCCTCGGAGAAGTCGATCGAATCCTCGAAATCACCAAAGCGTACCAAAGTAGTAAAGAAAAAAACTAAGATAAAAGATTAACTAGATTCATAGCAATCACGGCGCCCTGCGGGCGCGGAGAATCCCGATGGCGGACATTATCGAAACCTATAGCAACACCCTCGTTCCGATGGTCGTTGAGCAGACAAACCGCGGCGAGCGGGCCTATGACATCTTTTCCCGGCTCTTGAAGGAGCGGATCATCTTCTTGACCGGGCCGATCCACGACGAAGTGGCGAGCTTGATCACGGCACAGCTTTTATTCCTGGAATCGGAGAATCCCAATAAGGATATTTCCCTTTATATCAACTCTCCAGGCGGTGTGGTGACTTCGGGACTGGCGATTTACGACACCCTGCAATATGTGCGGCCCGCGGTCGTGACTCTATGCATCGGGCAGGCCGCCTCGATGGGCTCGCTGCTGCTGGCGGCGGGCGAGAAAGGGCAGCGCTACGCCTTGCCCAATTCCCGCATCATGATGCATCAACCCTCTGGCGGTTTTCAGGGGCAGGCGTCGGACATCGAGATCCACGCCAAGGAGATCCTCGCCCTGCGGCAGCGCCTTAACGAGATTTACGTTAACCATACCGGGCAGCCGATCGAAGTGATCGAGGAGAATCTGGAGCGCGACAAATTCATGTCGCCGCAGGCCGCGAAGGACTTCGGCCTGATTGACGATGTCGTCTTTAAGCGGCCGGCAGGGGAGGAGGATCAGGCCGATAAACCGGCCGAATAGATGTTAACAATTTGTTGATTGCTGGGCTGATACGCTGTCGGCAAGCACTGTCAAACGGAAACGAGCCGTGCAAATTTGGCTAGACAGCGGAAAGACTGAATGCCAACCTCAGGTGGGCTCAGCAAGTTATTGGTGGGCCTATAGTGCTTTATCGATTAGTGCTTTTCGGCCTGTGATCGATTTGGGCGGGAGCATGGTCAACCCAGTTGGGTGCGACATGACGGAGTGGACATGAACAAGTCCAGTGGTGGCGATTCGAAGAACACTCTCTACTGCTCTTTCTGCGGCAAGAGCCAGCATGAGGTGCGTAAGCTCATCGCCGGGCCAACCGTATTTATCTGCGATGAGTGTGTTGAGTTGTGCATGGACATCATCCGCGAGGAGCACAAGAGTGCGCGGGTGAAGAGCCGGGATGGGGTGCCCACGCCGACCGAGATTTGCGAGGTGTTGATCGATTACGTGATCGGACAAGAGCACGCCAAGCGTGTTCTCTCGGTCGCGGTGCACAATCCCTACAAGCGCCTCGGGCACAGTTCCAAGAACAATGACGTCGAACTGGCCAAGTCCAATATCCTATTGATCGGCCCCACCGGCTGCGGCAAGACGCTGCTTGCCCAAACGTTGGCGCGCATTCTCGATGTGCCCTTTACAATGGCCGACGCCACCACGCTGACCGAGGCGGGTTATGTCGGCGAGGACGTCGAGAACATCATCCTGAAACTGCTGCAGTCCGCCGACTACAATGTCGAGCGCGCCCAACGGGGCATCGTCTACCTGGATGAGGTGGATAAAATCGCGCGCAAGTCGGACAACCCGTCGATCACGCGCGATGTTTCGGGCGAAGGCGTGCAGCAGGCGCTGCTGAAGATCATGGAGGGCACCGTCGCGTCGGTGCCGCCCCAGGGCGGTCGCAAGCATCCGCAGCAAGAGTTCTTGCAGGTCGACACGACCAACATCTTGTTCGTCTGCGGCGGCGCTTTCTCGGGGCTCGAGAAAATCATCGCGCAGCGCGGGCGGGGCACGTCGATCGGCTTTGGCGCCGACGTGCGCGCACCCAACGAGCGCAAGACCGGCGAAATCCTGCGCGAAATCGAACCGGAAGACCTTTTGAAATTCGGCCTGATCCCCGAATTTGTCGGCCGACTGCCGGTGATCGCCACCCTCGACGATCTGGACGAGGGGGCGCTCGTGGAAATTCTCGAAAAGCCGAAAAATGCGCTGGTGAAACAATACCAGAAGCTTTTTGACATGGAGGATGTCCGGCTGTCGTTCACCGACGAAGCACTGCAGGGAATCGCGAAGAAGGCGATCGCCCGCAAAACCGGCGCGCGTGGCCTGCGCTCCATCTTGGAGGCCATACTGCTCGACCCCATGTTCGACCTGCCAGGCTTCGACAATGTGGACGAAGTGGTCATCAACCGCGAGGTAGTCGAGGGTCGCGCCAAGCCGCTGCTGACCTATGCGGATCGGCGCAAGGACGCCAGTTCGTCGGCGTCGTGACCGGCCCTTGAACCCCATGGGGAAGGCGCCTACTTACAACCTTGGTCTTAGCCTGGTGGCGCCGCGTGGGCGTTCTGCGCCGCGGTTGCCGTCAGCCAAAACAGATTGACGAGGGAAGATGCTGGACGTCTCACAATACGCGAGCTATCCGGTTTTGCCGTTGCGGGACATTGTCGTGTTTCCGCATATGATCGTGCCCCTTTTCGTGGGGCGCGAGAAATCCGTGCGTGCGCTCGAGGACGTGATGACAGACGACAAGCAAATCCTGCTTGTCGCGCAGAAGAACGCGTCTCAGGACGATCCAGCGCCGGCCGACGTGCACACGGTGGGCACGATCGGCACCGTGCTTCAACTGCTCAAGTTGCCGGACGGCACCGTGAAATTGCTGGTCGAGGGCGGACCGCGAGCGCGTATCGTCAAGTTTGCCGAGAACGAGCGTTTTTTTCAGGCCTACGCTGAGCAGATCGTCGAGCCGTCGAGCGATCCTCAGGAGGTCGAAGCGCTGGTGCGTTCGGTGGTCTCCCAATTCGAGCAGTACGTCAAGCTCAACAAGAAGGTGCCGCCAGAGGTGCTGGTCTCGGTCAACCAGATCGAGGATTCCAGCAAGCTCGCCGATACCGTTGCCTCGCACCTGTCTATCAAGCTCGAAGAGAAGCAGGAATTGCTCGAGATCGAATCCGTGGGCGAGCGGCTGGAGCGCGTCTATGCGCTGATGGAGTGCGAGATCAGCGTGCTCCAGGTGGAAAAGAAAATCCGCTCGCGGGTCAAGCGCCAAATGGAGAAGACCCAACGCGAGTATTATTTGAACGAACAGCTCAAGGCGATCCAAAAGGAGCTCGGTGAGGGCGAGGACGGTCGCGACGAGTCGGCCGAGCTCGAGGAGCGGATCAAGAAGACCAAGCTAAGCAAGGAAGCGCGCGAAAAGGCGATCGGGGAGCTCAAGAAGCTGCGCGCCATGAGTCCGATGTCCGCGGAAGCGACTGTGGTGCGCAATTACCTCGACTGGCTGCTTGGCATTCCCTGGAAGAAGCGCACCAAGGTCAGGCGCGATATCAAGAACTCCGAGAAGATCTTGAACGAGGACCATTACGGGCTGAAGCAGGTCAAGGAGCGGATCCTCGAATATCTCGCGGTGCAGCAGCGCACTTCGAAGATGAAGGGGCCGATTCTCTGCTTGGTCGGTCCGCCCGGCGTCGGCAAGACCTCGCTGGGCAAATCGATCGCGCGCGCCACGGGGCGCAACTTCGTACGCTTTTCGCTGGGTGGCGTACGCGACGAGGCCGAGATTCGAGGGCACCGACGCACCTATATCGGCTCCATGCCGGGCAAGATCGTCCAGTCGATGAAAAAGGCCAAATCCTCGAACCCGTTGTTCCTGCTCGACGAGGTCGACAAGATGGGCGCGGACTTCCGCGGTGACCCCTCGTCGGCGTTGTTGGAGGTCTTGGATCCGGAACAGAACTCGAACTTCAACGACCACTACCTCGAAGTGGATTACGACCTGTCGGACGTCATGTTCGTCACCACCGCGAACACCTTGCGCATGCCGCCGGCGCTGCTCGATCGCATGGAGACTATTCGGATTCCGGGGTACACCGAGGACGAAAAAGTCCAGATCGCGAAGCGCCATCTGATTCCCAAGCAGATGAAGGCGCACCACCTCAAAAAGGACGAATGGTCCATTTCCGATCAGGCATTGCTCGACCTGATCCGCTATTACACCCGCGAAGCGGGCGTGCGGAATTTGGAACGCGAGATCGCCAATCTGGCGCGAAAGTCGATCAAGAAAATCGTCTCGGAGGGGGTCGAGCGGGTCCATCTCACCCGGCGAAACCTGGAGAAATATTCCGGCGTCAAAAAGTACCGCTACGGTGAAGCCGAGCGCGAGGATTTGGTCGGGATCACCACCGGCTTGGCCTGGACCGAAGTGGGCGGCGAGCTGCTCACCATCGAGGCGGTGGCGCTTCCCGGCAAGGGCAAAGTGATTTCAACGGGCAAGCTCGGCGACGTTATGCGTGAATCGGTGCAGGCGGCAGAGAGCTACGTAAAGTCGCGCGCGGTCGATTTCGGGATCAAGCCCACCGTTTTCATGAAGCGCGATATCCACGTGCACGTTCCGGAAGGCGCCACACCGAAGGATGGTCCCTCGGCCGGTGTCGCCATGATCACCTCGATCGTCTCCGTGTTGACCGGGATTCCGATCAATCGGAATGTGGCGATGACCGGGGAGATTACGTTGCGTGGCCGTGTCTTGCCGATCGGCGGTTTGAAGGAGAAGTTGCTGGCGGCGTTGCGCGGCGGCCTCAAGATCGTGTTGATCCCGAGCGAGAACGAAAAGGATCTCGCGGAGATTCCCGACAATGTGAAACGGAATCTTACGATTACACCGGTCGAATCCGTTGACGAGCTTTTGAAGCACGCGCTAATTCGGCCGCTCGTTCCCATTGAGTGGAACGAAGACGAGGAGATCAAGGCGGTCTCCAGCGCGTCCGAAGATGATGCCGATGCTAGCGGCGCCTTCACTCATTGATATCCGATAAATCGTCTAAATAGAGTCGGAACCGTTCGACTGCGGTCGTGCGCGACCGTTTCGAGTCGCGCAGCAAAATTAATGACCTATCTCTGAAATGCCCGGGTTCTTTGGGTTTCAGCCGTATCCGGCGTTGACGCCTGGGGATTCTCCGCTCTAAACTCCTGCGTCAGGTTCGCGATTCGTTGGTAGTCGACCTCTACTTCTTTCCACGTCTTCAACAATGGGGGCACGGGTGAACAAGAACGATCTTATTAAGACGGTGGCCGATAGTGCCGAACTTTCCAACGCGCAGGCGGCGCGTGCGGTGGACGGAGTGTTTGAAGCCATTACGGGATCCCTGAAGGGCGGTACGGAAGTGCGGCTTGTTGGCTTCGGTTCGTTTGCTGTGGTGAATCGCAAGGCGACGAAGGGTCGCAATCCACGCACAGGTGAACCGATCCAGATCCCGGCGTCGAGGCAGGCAAAATTTAGAGCTGGCAAGGCGCTTAAGGAAGCCCTGAACTAGTGGGGCGTTGAGCGATAGAGAAATGCCGGCCACCGAGGTGGCCGGCATTTTTCGTTTAGGGATAAGCTAGACTTGGCGGACACCCGAACGTCTCGCGTTCGCGCCATGTGATATTGTCGGCGGCGCTCGGATCTCGCCCGCACGGGCGATCTTGGGGCGGTTAGCTCAGCTGGGAGAGCGCCTGCCTTACACGCAGGAGGTCGGCGGTTCGATCCCGTCACCGCCCACCAAGGTGCATGACGTCGTGCGGCGAAGCCAGTTGCCGCCTGGCGCTTAGGCCGGGCCGCCGGGATCGGCTCTCACCAGGGCGACGAAATTGTCATAGATCCCACGTGCGCTGCGGCCGAGGGTCTCGGCGTTCCTTTGGGTTTCGGCCGCCAACCGTTCCAGGGCGCCGGCCCCGCGACCTGCCTCCAGGGCGGCCACATAGTCCGGAAAGGCTCGGGTGTCGCGCACCATCTCCGCCGTCATCTCGAGGTGAAATTGCAGGCCATAGGCGGCCCGGCCGACGCGGAATGCTTGGAATTCGCAGCGTGGCGAGCGCGCCAAGTGACGGCCGTTCGGTGGCAGTTCATCGATCGCGTGCAGATGCCATTGCAGCGTCTTGACGGTTTCGGGCAGGCCCGCGAAAAGCGGATCCTCGATCCCGGCCTCGGTCAGCGCGACATCGAGCAGACCGATCTCGGGCTCCGTCATGCGCGCCACGCGGCCGCCGGCGGCGTCGGCGAGCAGTTGGGCGCCCAGGCAGATGCCGAGCACCGGCAAGTGCCGTCGCAGCGCCGCCTCCCGGATTAGGGCTTTTTCGGCCGCCAACCAGGGGTGCTGGTCCTCCTCGTTGGCCTGTTGCGGCCCACCCATGACGATCAATGCGTCGTAATCGTCGAGGGTCGGGCGCGACGGATTTTCATGCCAATCGATCGCGTCCCACGACGTGCCGTCGGCGCGCATGAAATCGCGCATGATGCCTGGATGGTCGAGCACGGAATGTTGGAATACCAGCAATCGCATATTCGGCGGTCCGCCTCCCTGAGTTGGCGGCAACTCAAGCCGGCCTCCAAGTCGCTCCGCGGTCGCGGAACGAGCCTGGGAAATTACCCTCAAACCTCGGCCCGCAGCGCCTAAGAGATGAACACTCTACGCCCTTCTAGACGCATTACCACCAATGCTGCTTAGCCCGTCACATTCATCGAATGTTAAAGTTTCTTTACATGTTCCTAACCCCTGAAAACGTATTTCGGAGGTATTTCAATATGTTAACAAAGGTTCTGCTGGGACGGGCGATTTCTCGTCGGATCGGCAACGGCAACGGTGCGCGCATTTCGGCCCTGACGGGCGGGGGAGGGATTGGCCTGAGCGTGGTCGCCCTCGCGGCTGCGGGCTTACTCCTCGCAAGTTGCGCGTCCTCGGCTTGGCTGGGTGAGAGCCGGGGGAATGCCGAGCAGTCCGATCGCATCGAGGCCGACAAGGCACCGGGCGACGCCGCGGTGACCCAGTACCGGGAGGACGGTTTTAGGCCGCTCGTCGTCGGTCTCGTCCTGTACTAATCGCGACCATCGCGACCATCGCGACAATCCCGTCCTCGGCGGTGTGGGCTACGTGATCGCCTCGGCTTGAGGTTCGGCCGGCACGCGCCGTGCGCGGCGCGCGTGCAGCATTCTGCAAAGCGGATCCGCCTTCGGCGGATTACAAAACCCTCGAAAACAATGCCCTATCGAGCTAGGTACGTCGGTCTGGTGAACGGTCTTCGGCCATCCGCGCGTGGCGGACCGAAGATCATTTGACAGCTCGGTTCGTCAATGGGAGGCTCCGGCGAAGGCGCTGCCGGGCGTTGTGAAGGGCGCACGGCAAAATAGGAAGTAAATGGGAAGAGAGGGAACCGCTCAATGGATGACTCTGCGAAAAAGACCGCGCTTAGGATGATCCCCTACGGCATCTATGTCTTGACCGCC
>JAUVWK010000300.1 GCA_030604165.1 Alphaproteobacteria bacterium
ACGCGCGAAGACTCAGGCGATGGCGCGGTCACCTTGCGCTCGACGGCCGATCCGTTCGTGCAGGTAGCCGACATGTTCAACGCGCCGCCGGCCTACAAGACGGCGTTGGTGGCAATGGACCGGAGCTTTTTGCGCGGCCTTATCGGCGACTTGAAACTCGAGGGGCGGGCCCAAGAGACCGTCGTCTCCCATATCGCCCAGGGCGATGAACAAACCGAAATAAGCCTGCTCCTGAACTGAGTGAATGAGCCGCAGCGGCACGAGGCTGAGCAACAAGAAGGGACGAAAATATGGCCACGAAGAGTATTGACCTGTCGGTTCGGTGGCGGGGCATAACGTTTCCCAACCCGGTTATTACCGGCTCTTCGGAGATCGCGGACGACGCCTGGAGCACGGAGCGCTGCCTCGCCAACGGCGTCGGCGGAGTGGTGACCAAGACCTACACCTACCAACCCGAGATGCGGACCCGCCCCAAGCCTTATCACGCCCATTATGCCAAGTTCGGACTGAAGGATTCCTGGATCACCTTCGTGCGCCTGGACACCAAGCCATGGGAGCTGGCGCTTAGCCAAGAGCTGCCGCAGATGGTCAGCATGTGCAAAAAGGCGAAGGTGCCGCTGATCGGCAGCATCGCGCAGACCCCCGATCCCGACCGCATGCTGGAGATGGCCATCGGCTTCGAGAATGTCGGCTGCGACGCGCTGGAGGTGGATTCGTCCTGTCCGCAAACCGACTGGGTGAAAGACGACATCCCGCAAGGGACGACCTGCGGCGAAAGTCACGAGCTGATGACGCGGACCATCAAGCTCCTGAACGAGAAGATCGACATTCCCGTGATCTACAAGCTGAGCCCGCTGTTCGAGCCGCCGGCATACTTTGCCAAGGTCTGGCTCGAGGCCGGGGCGGACGCGATTACGGCCCACAACGCGCCGACCGGGATGATGATCGATATCGAGAAGGAGGAGCCCTTCTGCGCGCCCTATGTGTGCGGCTATCTGCCGGGCCGGGCGTACCTGCCGATCAGCATCGGGCGGATCGTCGAGATCAAGCGCGCCTTTCCCGACGCGGTGATCATGGGTCTCGGCGGCGTCTACGAGCCTCAAGATGTGATCATGTATTTGCTGGCCGGCTCGCTGACCGCGGGCGCGGTGTCGTCGGCCTATCAGCACGGCCGGGAGATCTTCCCCAAATTGGTGAAGGGGCTGGAAGACTGGATGGAGCACAAAGGTTACACGCGGGTCGAGGAGTTCGCGGGCAAGGCGCTGGAGAGGGTCGGAGAGCCGGCGCCGGAATCGCACCCGATCCCGTTTCCCATCCCCGAGCTGCCGAGCGACATTATCGCGAAGGTGAATTTGGATAGCTGCACGTTTTGCAATCTCTGCGTCGTCTGCCCGTATGAGGCGATAGAGATATCGTCGCTCGATCAGACGCTGGATATCGATGCAGACAGATGCTGGGGATGCGGCTACTGCGTCGGGCTTTGTCCAGAGGCCGACACGCTGTTCATGGTGGACACGAAGACCGGCGAGGTTGTCTGGGACAACCAGGGCATTGCAAAGAATCTGGAACCGATCGGGACACGCAGCAGCACGGCCAAGACCGCGGACGAATTGATCGCATGAGCGAAAGCCCGGCCCACCATCGAGCTGGGGCCGATTCGCTACGGGTCTATGCGAATGACGCGGTCACCCTCGAGATCAAGGAAGACTGGTGCAAAGGGGACGGGTGCGAGATCTGCGTCGAAGTCTGCGCCCCCAAATCGCTCGCCGTCGATGCGCGGGGAAAAGCCGTGGTGGTAGACATCGACACCTGTAGCAAATGCCTGCGTTGCGAGATCATGTGCCCCGACTTCGCGATATCGCTCCGGTGACGCAGGCGTCGCGCGCCCGGCAGGCCGCCAGGCCAAGAAGGCCGAGGCTGGTACAGGGAAACGAGGCCTGCGCCGAAGGGGCGCTCGCCGCCGGCTGCCGCTTCTATGCCGGCTACCCGATCACGCCGTCTTCGGAAATCGCCGAGGCCATGGCCAGAAGGCTGCCGGTCGTGGACGGCGTTTTCTTGCAAGTCGAGGACGAGATCGCCGCAATGGCCGCGATCGTTGGGGCCTCGCTGAGCGGCGCCAAGGCGATCACCGCGACCAGCGGGCCCGGGTTCTCCCTCATGCAGGAGAACATCGGCTTCGCCGCCATGGCGGAGGTGCCTTGTGTGGTGGTCAATGTCATGCGGGGCGGACCGTCGACCGGCCTACCGACCTCACCGTCTCAGGCGGATGTCATGCAAGCGCGCTGGGGAACCCATGGCGATCGCCCGGTCATCGCGCTGGCCCCGGCGTCGGTCTCCGAGATCTTTTCCGAAACCGTGCGGGCCTTCAACCTGGCCGAAAAATTCCGCACCCCGGTGATCGTTCTGCTCGACGAGGTCATCGCTCATATGCGGGAAACCGTGGTGCTGCCCGACACGGTCGATACTTGCGAGAGGCCGAAGCCGACGGTCGGGCCCGAGGCCTATCGCCCCTATGCCGCCCCGGCCTCCGGCGTGCCGCCGATGGCGAATTTCGGCGAGGGCTATCGCTATCACGTGACCGGCCTCAGCCACGACGAACGCGGCTTTCCGAGCGAGGACCGCGCTGTCGCGGGGGCCCTGATAAGCCGGCTCATGGGTAAGATCGAGCTTGGCCGCGAGGATATTCTCAAGGCGGAAGAGTTCTGCCTCGACGATGCCCGCACCGTCATTGTCGCCTATGGCTGTGTCGCCCGCGCGGCGCGGGCGGCGGTTCGGACCGCGCGCGAGCGGGGCGAGCCGGTGGGGCTATTTCGCCCGATCACGCTGTGGCCTTTTGCCGAGGAGCGCATCGCGGCGCTCGCGGCCGAAGGGCGAACCCTCCTCGTGGCGGAGATGAACATGGGCCAGTTGGCGTTGGAGGTCGAGCGGACGAGCCGCGGAGGTTGCCCCGTTCACCGCTTGAATCGGGTGGACGGCGACCCCATCTCGCCGGCGCAGATCCTCGAGCGGATCTTGGCGCTACCGGCGTGAGCGCGCCGGAATCGATCGGGAGCCGACATGTTCGACTATGAAAAATATCTCCGCATGGAACGGCTGCCCCACATCTGGTGTCCGGGCTGCGGCAACGGCATCGTCGGCAAGGCGCTCGTGCGGGCGATCGAAAAGCTCGGCCTCGAGCAGGATCGAGTGTGCCTGGTGTCGGGCATCGGTTGCTCGAGCCGCCTGCCGGGCTATCTGGACTTCAACACCCTGCACACGACCCACGGCCGGCCGCTCGCCTTCGCCAGCGGGCTCAAGCTCGGCCGCCCCGATCTCCACGTCATCGTCATCACGGGCGACGGCGACGCGCTCGCCATCGGCGGCAATCATTTTATCCACGGCGCCCGGCGCAACCTCGACCTGACGACCATACTCTTCAACAACGCCGTCTACGGCATGACCGGCGGTCAGCTTGCGCCGACCACCCCCACCGACATGGTCGCGACCACGGCTCCCTACCAGAACATCGAGCAGCCCTTCGACGCCTGCAAGCTGGCAGCCGCCGCGGGCGCCAGCTACGTCGCCCGCGGCACCACTTATAATTACCAGCAGACCGAAAGGTTGATCGTCGAGGGCATCCGGCACAAGGGCTTCTCGCTCATCGAGGTGATGACCAATTGCAATGTCTATTACGGCCGACAAAACAAGAAATCCACGCTCGACCTGCTGCGGTGGGAGAAGGAGGCCGCGGTCGCCTGCAAAATCTTTGAGGCGATGGACACGCGGCAGCGAAAGGGCAAAGTCCCGGTCGGGCTGCTCCACCACGACGCGCGGCCCGAATATCGGGAGCTGTATGACGAGCTCATCGCCAAGGCGCGGCAAAAGACAAAAGCGGCAACGGAACGAAAGCCCGAGCCTAGCCCGGTCGCGTACCCTGCGAATTCAGCGCGCTCGCCCTTGGCGGTGCGGCTCAGCGGGTCCGGTGGCCAGGGTTTGATCTTCGCCGGCGTCGTTCTGGCCGAAGCCGCGGGCGTGTACGGCCGGCAACATGTGGTTCAAAACCAGGTCTACGGGCCCGAGGCGCGGGGCGGAGCAAGCAAGGCGGAGGTCATCATCAGCGATGCGGAGATCGACTATCCGAAGCCGACCGAGATCGATCTCCACCTCGCACTCACGCAGGAGGCCTGCGACAAGTACTCTCACGATCTCAAGCCGACGGGAATACTGATCGTAGACGCCAGCAATGTTTCGTCGCTCCCGGCCGGAAAGTTTACGGTCTATCGCCTTCCCCTTTTCGAGACGACGCGCAAGAAAGTCGGGCAGACCCTGGTGGCCAACGTCGTTTCCCTTGGCGCGGCGGCCGCCCTCTCGGGCATGGTCTCTCGGGAAGCGCTCGAGCA
>JAUVWK010000384.1 GCA_030604165.1 Alphaproteobacteria bacterium
CGTCTCGAAGCGCGTCGTTCAGCGTATAGACAGTGCCGCGCACATAGGCTTCGGCCGGGGTGATATGCACACCCTGCTTGTCGTCGACCGGATCGCCCGCCTTGAACTGGGTGATGCTCAGGATCACCGGCTCGGCCGGGTTGATCTCACGCGCCTTGAAGCCGTGAAAGGCCTCAACAATCCTCGCCGCGGTCAACAGGGGGTCGGGCGATTCGTGCTGCGTCGCGGGATGGTTGTGCTCGCTCAAGACCTTGAATTCGAAGGTGTCGATCGACGCCAGCATGGGGCCCGAGCGCACCGCGAAATGGCCCACCGGAATGCCCGGGAAATTGTGCATGCCGAACACCGCGCCGACGGGAAACTTGTCGAACAAACCGTCGCGGACCATGGCGTTGCCGCCGCACTCGAAATTGCCGGTCTCCTCGGCGGGTTGAAAGATGAACTGCACCGTGCCGTCGAAATTGCGGGTCTCGGCGAGGTATTTCGCGGCGCCGAGCAGCATCGTCATGTGGCCGTCGTGGCCGCAGGCGTGCATTTTGCCGTCATGCTTGGAGCGGTGGGAGAACTCGTTCTCCTCATGTAGAAACAGCGCGTCCATATCGGCCCGCAAGCCGATCGCGGCGCCGTTGCCGCCATTTGCGAGCGTGCCCACCACGCCGGTGCGGCCAAGGCCGCGGTGCACCTCGATGCCGCACGCGCGCAGCCGTTCGGCGACGAAATCGGCGGTGCGGGTTTCCTCGAACGCGGTTTCGGGATGGGCATGGAGCTCCCGGCGCCAGCCCTGCAACTCCGGCTGCATCTCGTCCACTTTCGCCAAATCCGCCATGACCGCCTCCCTGTTCTTCGTCTCGCTGCCCCAGACTACACCGCGAAACCTACACCGCGAAACGCGAACCGCGCTTAATCCAGGCGCACGACCTCGCCCGTCGCCGCCGATTGCTCGGCCGCGAGTGTCGCGCGGAGTGCGGCCATGGCTTCTTCCGGCGTGATGATCTCGGGCGCGCGGCCCTCGTCGATGCAGCGGGCGAAATACATCAGCTCGTCCCTCAGCGCGCCGCCGGTGACGCCATAGAGCTCGGGCCAATAGGTCGTGTCGGGGCTGCGGAAGCCCTCCTTCGAGCAGACGCCGATATTGGGGAAGGTATCCTGGATATGGAGAAAGCCGTCCGCGCCGATGATCGACATGCGCTCGTCGATGTCGAAGGGCGTCTTCTCGGGCATGCACTGGACGGTTTCCATCGTCGCCGTCGCGCCCGAGGCGAAGCGATACATGGTCTGCCCGGCATCGGGATATTTGAGCCCGCGCAGGCTCACCGTCTGGGCATAGACGCTGACGATCCTATCGCCCGTGAGCCACAGCATGAGGTCGGTGTCGTGCACGCCGTCGCCGACGAGGGGACCGATCTTGTTGAGGATCTCGGGCGTCCAGGCGGCCGGGATGTTGCGCCGCGAGGAGAGCACCAGGATGCGACCCAGCGTGCCGGCCTCGATCTCGCGCTTGGCCGAGACATAGCGCGGGTTGAAGCGGCAGATGTGGCCGACCATCAGGATGCCCTCGGCCGCCTTCGCCGCGTCGCAGATGCGCTGACAATCCGCCACCGTCGAGGCCAGCGGCTTTTCCACGAAAACATGCTTGCCGGCCTCGAGCGCGGCCACCGTCGGCGCGGTATGCTGATCCCACATGGTGGTGACGTTGACCGCGTCGATCTCGGGATCGTTCAGCAGCGCGCGGTAGTCGGTATGGGCCTTGGCGATGCCGAACTTGCGCGCCAGCTCTTCGAGCCGCGCCTCGTTGCGTGTGCAGAGCGCGGCGAGCTCCAGGTTGGGAATGCCCGTGATCGCGTCGCTGTGAATCTCCCCGAACAAGCCCAAACCGATGACGCCGACCCTGATTCTCTCCATGGCGCGTCTCCTGCATCGCGTTGTTGCATGGCCTCCCGCTTACCATAGCGGGGACGCCAAAGGCGCTCCAGTGCGGCCGGTGCGCGCCTCGGTTATCCGGTGACTTCGCTCGGGCCGCGTGCTCTGCCAAACTGAGCGAACTCCCGGCACTTGAGAGGTTGCGCCGGTGCATTGGGCTGACTAGTCTTTTGGCTTAGGGGATTGGCCCACGGAGGGAGCGTAAGCGAGGTTCGCGGCAGCGGACCCTAAGAAACAATCGAACCGTCCCATCGTGCCCACGGGACGAACATCAATAAGCGATGTAAGGGCACCCCTCTTCGGAAATTGTCAGAGCAACGTTCGGGCTCAAAATCCCGGTTACGCTGGTCGTGCGGGGATTTAAGTGGGACGTAGGTCTGGTTCACCGATTGCTCGAAACGAGGGAGGAAATCATGGCGATTCCAGATTGGTTCATCGAAGGACTGTGTCTCTTAAATTGCAGTTGCGACTATGGTTGCCCCTGCGAAGCCAACGCCGATCCGACTTACGGTCAATGCGAGGGTGCCTTCGGCTTCAAGATCGAAGAAGGGTATTTCGGCGATGTTCGGCTCGATGGTCTGCTGCTCGCCGCCACATAATACTTCCCACGCGCCATCCACCACGGCGATGGCCACCTGCAGCCGATCCTCGAGGAACGCACCAGCGAAGAGCAGCGCAGCGCGCTGTTCACGATCCTCTCCGGCGAAGGGCAACCGGCTGGCACCATGTTCCAGATCTTCAGCGTGATCGTCGATCACCATCACGATCCCTTGTTCATGCCTATCGAGATGGATATCGATATCGAGAAGCTGAGCGGGCACTTCTCGGTTCCCGGCATCGTGGAAGCGCGCGGGAAACCGATCCGCAATCCGGTGACGAACGAAGAGCACCGCATGCTCACCGTCTTGCCCGATGCGTGGATGTTTTACGAGCACGAGAATGTCGCCGGCGACGCCAAGGGCATCGGCGAGATCAAGTTCGACTTGGCCAGCCGGAACGCAGCCGTGTCCCGCTTCGCCTATAACAACAACGGCCTGGCGTACACCTACGAAGAGCACCGGGAGAAATACGGGATCGGCTGACGCGATGCGCCGGGGGTTGTTCTCTCGGCGGCGCGTCTCCTGACTAGCGTTGTTGCATGGCCTCCCGCTTACCATAGCGGGGACGCCGCGCCTGCGCCTTGGTTATCCGCTGAATTCAGTCGGGCTCCAGGCCATAGTCGTCTCGGGCGCTTGCGGCCGAGATATAGCCCTCCCGCAGGTCTTCCTCGACCCGCGCGCGATCGCGTTGCCGTGGATCGCCGTAGCCGCCGCCGCCCGGCACCCGGAGGCGCACGCGATCGCCCGGGCGCAGCGTGATGTTGGAGTATTTGCTGCTCGACGTCTTGCCGAAGGCTTCCCTAACGGTCTGCCAACCCGCCTCGCCCGCGGTTCGGATCAGGGTGCTTCCGGTGCCGCCTTCCTTGCCGCCGAACAGCGCCCAGGGCCTGATGCGATGGCGGTCGGTACATTGGCTGGCGGTGATCTCGGCGCCTGTGACGCGCAGCGTCTTGGCGAAACCGAGGCCGCCGCGAAACCGCCCCGGCCCGCCGGAATCGCGGCTCAGCGCGATGTCCTCGACTTGGA
>JAUVWK010000234.1 GCA_030604165.1 Alphaproteobacteria bacterium
CCTCGACTTCCCATCGCTCGACGGCGTAGATCGGACCATGATCGATTTCCTCGTCGATCTCATGAAGTGTAACGCCGTGATGGGTCCGCATGTCGCGCTTGATGATCGGCTGGCACCAAATCCCCCAACAACCGGGGTGCTCTGGAGGAGCCGGATGGATGTTGACCGCTCCGAACGATGCCTGAGCGAGATGATGTCGCTTCAGAATAATGCCGTTGATATGAGAGATGATGAGGTTGTAGTCACTCGCCTCCATCTGTTTGAGGACGGCGGGCTTCGTCTCCATGTTGCCAAATTCCCAAAATATGCTCTCGACATTGGAAAAATGGCCACGGGTCATGGCGGTAATGCTGTCGACGTGGTCTGGGATCGAGGTCAGCAAAAGCACTTTGTAATCTTTGTTTTGTGCCATTTTGATGTCTCCCCTGCGATGCCTCGTTGCCCACGCGCCGCACATTGCGAGTGGCAACGTGACGTGCTCTTGGCAGCAAGTGCACTTCTCGCCTGCATACGGTCATGCGGCGAGAAGCTCCGGGATCCCGATCCCCTCCTTCCTCTACTAGTCCGAAAAACTGTCAGGCTTCTTGACGACAGAACTTGATCCAGATCAAATTCAAAATTGATATGAATCAAGTTCTGTCGAATAAGCCCATTTGTCCCACGTCCGCTCCGGGTAACTGGACCGATTCACGGTAGCTCCAGAGCTGTGCCTAAAGTGAACCTCGCCACTCGCAACACCGGTTAACGAGTCCATGACCTAGCAGGGTTCGATACTGTCTTCGGTGCAGAGGCGATTGATGCCGCGCCGCAGCTCTTGCGCCTGCTCGACCGAGATCGAGTTGAAGCGAAAGATGTCGCCCGGCTTGGCCTGGGCGAGCTTCCAAAAGGCCGCCGAGGGCACCGTGTAGGGGTTGATGAAGCCGCCCGTGCTGGGGGCGTCATTGACCAGGATGATCGGCGTCTGGCCGCAGAGGTTGACGGTGCCCACCGGATAGCCGTGATCGAGGATGTTGGAGGGGTGCTCGCCGTGCTCCGGGCGCTTGTCGGTGGCGCGCGCGGCGAAGCTCCAATCCGGCCCCTCGAGGCGAAAGCCGGTGCGGTTGCTGCGCGCCTGCAGTTTCCAATCGCTGGCGAGAAAGCGCGCGTGCCCGGCGGCGTCGATCCAGTCGTCGTTGGGGCCCGGCACCGCCTCGATCGACCAGCTTCGCGCGCCGCTCAAGGGCGGCCGGCAAGCCGGGATGACGCGGCGTCCCGCCTCGCCCTCGCCGGGCGCCACCGGCAGGACCTGCCCGGCCTCGAGCGCGTGCCCCGCCAGGCCGCCGATCCCGGCCTGATGGAAGGTCGAGCGGGAGCCCAGCACGGGCGGCGTGTCGATACCGCCGGAAACGGCCAGATAGGCGCGCGCGCCGAGGCGCGCGAAGCTCAGGCGGAGCACCTGCCCGGCCCGCACCGCGAAGCTCTGCCACAGCGGCGCCGGCTCACCGTCGAGCGTCGGCGTCATATCCGCGCCGGTGACGGCGGCCACCGCATCGCGCTCGAAGCGCAAGGTGGGCCCGTTATATTGGCATTCGAGGCCGGCGGCGCCGGGGGCGTTGCCGACCAGCAAATTGGCGAGCTGGAACGACCAAAAATCCATCGGCCCCGAGGGCGGAAAGCCCTGCTCCCAATACCCAATACGGCCCGGCAAATCCTGAACGCTGGTTTCCAATCCCGGTTTGATCACTGTGAGCATTAGTACCAAGGAGCGGTAATAATGACCCATAGGGATCGCCCATGCGGCCCGTCGGGTAGGAGGCAGGCCGCAGGCGATGTCGGGACATCGTCAAGACCTTCCGACGCCCACCGACGGGTCGCATGGGCGACCGGAACGGCGGCTTGCCAAGGCTTTCGGACGGCGTCGCGCACGGCTCCCGATGCTGCGGCATCGCCACGCCGCACGCTCCTAGCCGAAAACCTTGGCAAGCCGTCCCTACGGGTCATTATTACCGCTCCTTGGTACTAGAACCGATCCGATGCGTCGATGGTGGCGAGCCAGGCCTGGTAATTGCGGATGGAGAAGCGCTGGTATTCGGCCACGTTGTGAAGATAGACGCCGGCTTCGACCTTGCGCTCGACATAATCGTATTCTTCGCGCGTCGCGGGGACGAAGCGCACGCGATCGCCCGGCCTGAATAGCGCCAGGCTCTCCTTGAAGGCCGGCAGGCGTTGCGCCGGATCCCAGATCGGCACCGGCGTGCGCGCGATCATCTGATAGCCGCCCGGGGTCTGGTCGGGATAGATCGAGCACAACGCGCCGCCCACGCCGATGGTGCCCTTGTAGGTCCAGGTGCGCGGTGGATTGTATTTCGGGGCGGTGAGACGGCAGCGCGGATCGAGCGGCATCAGCGACACCAGTCCGGGATAAAAGCCCAGCGCCGCGACCCAATAATCGGTCCCGGAATGCACCTGGGCGAGCTGCTCAAGCCCCGACAGACCGTTGCTCCGGACCAGGATCTCGGGCCCCCATTCCTTCTTGGCGATCTTCTCGCAGTAATCCTCGTAGCAGGCCCGGGTCCAGGGGTCGAAATAGTAAACCGGCAGATAGAACATGCGGCTATCCAGCTCCAAACCGTCGAGCGGGCCGACGGCATGAAACAGGGCCGACATTTCGGTGACGACGTCGGCGTAGGCGATCGCCTCGCAATCGTAGCTGATCATGATCGAGGCGAGCTCGGGCACGATCTCGACGATCCCCTTCGTGCGGCTCTCGCGGATCAGTCCGGAGACGCTGTGCACGAGAAAATTAAGCTCGAAGCTCATCTCGTCACCGAGTTCCATCTCGATGAAGCGGTCTCCGCCCGGCTTGAAAATCGGTTCGTCAAAGATCATGCGAGCGTCTCCGAGGCCGTGTCGAAGCGGGTTCAGGTCATTGAGAGCGTGGTTGCGCCGCCGATATTTTGTAGCGCATACTCTGCGGCACGGACCAAGAATCGGGTGGGCCGAACCCGCCGCACAGCGCCAACATAAACTGGGAGATCATCATGAGTCCGAGAACCTTTTTGCTCGCGGGCATCGCGGGCATCGCGGCTGCCGTCGCTGTCACGACCGCCGGCACCGCGTTCGCAGAGACGGACTATGTCGCGAAGTATGGCATCAAGAAAGACCATCCCGGAATCTGTTCCTTCGAGGCGATCGATGCCAAGGATTATTCCGGGCACGAGATCACCATTCTGACCCATGCGGTTCCGGTCATGGGTGAGCCGGTTGCCCTGCACTCGAAGCAGTTCGAGGAGCTGACCGGCGGCAAGATCAATGTCGTGCACACGCCCTTCGGCGAGCTCTATCAAAAGGTCATGATCCCGTTCCAGACCGATCAGCATATCTACGATATCGTCTATGGCGGCTCGTACTGGATCGGCGATTGGGCTCCGCACCTCGAACCGGTACCGCAGAAATATATGGCGACGGCGGAGATGCAGGACGTGACGCCGTCCTACCAGGGCGTCGCCAGCTGGAACGGTCAGCGTCTGCAATACACCTTCGACGGCGACCGCAACTATTTCAAATATGTGCGTCCGCCTTTCGAAAATGCCGAAAACCAGGCGAAATTCAAGGAACAATTCGGCCGCGATCTCGCGGTGCCGACGACCTGGGAGGAATATGCCGAGGTCGCCACGTTCTTCAGCGGTTGGGACTGGGACGGCGACGGTGAGTTGGAATATGGCTCCACCGAGATCGTGAAGCGCGACGATGTTGCCTTCTCCAATTTCATCACGCGCGTCGCTTCCTACGCCAAAAACCCGAACGTCAAGGGCGGCTTCTGGTTCGATCTCGAGACGATGACGCCGCAGATCAACAATCCGGGCTTCGTCAAGGGCCTGGAGATGTGGGTCGAGGCGCTGAACTACATGCCGCCGGGCGGTATCAACTTCGGCATCGGCGACGAGATCTTCTCTTGGGGCGGCGGTCAATCGCTCATGAGCGTGACCTGGGACGACGCCTTCATCCAGGCCATGCAGCCCGACTCGCCGATCCGCAACAAGGTTCTGGTCGGCACGAAATTCGGCGCCTCGATGGGCTCCCACGAGGTATGGAACCGCGTGTCTCAGCAATGGGATCATTTCGACACGCCGAGCGTCGCGCCGTATGTGACCTGGGGTTGGGGCGCGGGTGTCTCCAAATACAGCCCCGAGAAAGACATGGCGTTCGACTGGTTCTGCTTCTTCTCGAACTACGGCAACACCAATCACGACCTCCTGATCGGCCGGTTCGGCGTCAATCCCTTCCGCACCAGCCACATGGATCCCGATTACTGGGAGAAGGAAGCGGATTGGAACCGGGACGTCGCGGTGAGCTTCACCGACATGCTGAAAAGCATGGATACCAGCACCAATCGGGTGTTCGATCTGCGCGTTCCCGGCGTCAACCAGTACTACACCGCGATGATGGCGAGCGTCGCCAAGGCGATGGCAGGCGAGATGTCCGCCCAAGAGGCGCTCGACGAAGCGGCCGTGGAATTCACGCGGATTACCGACCGCATCGGCGTCGATGTCGTGCGCGAAGCCTATAAGAACGTCGTTGCCTTGGAAGACAACGTGTCTTTGAGCGAGGTCAAATAGGATCCAATCGATCGAGAAGAAACGCTCTGAACATCTTGATGCCGGCGGGCGCAGTACCCGCCGGCCATTTTTCTCGGCCGCGACATGATTGATTCACGCTACAAGCATTTCTTTCTGCTTCCCGCGCTTCTCACGCTGCTCGCGATCATCATCTTTCCCCTGGTCTACACCATCCGGCTCAGCTTCTCCGGCTGGGACGTCAACTTTCCCGAACTGGACTCGATCGGCTGGGCTAACTACGCCCGCGTCCTGGTAGACGGTCGCTTCTGGGACTCGATGGGCACCCTCTACACGATGGTGTTCTTTTGCGTGCTCCTGGAATATGCGATGGGGTTCGCGCTCGCGTTGCTGCTCTGGAAGTAGGTAAAGGCGGGCCGCTTCTTTTGCGTGCTGTTCATCGTGCCGATGTGCGTCACGCCCGTCGTGATGGCCGTGGTGTGGCGCACCATCTTTCATGAAACC
>JAUVWK010000112.1 GCA_030604165.1 Alphaproteobacteria bacterium
ATGCTGCCATGGGTGGCCGGGAGGGGGAGCGGGCTGGTGCCGCCTGAACGGAAAACGCCCTAGGTTTCGGCCCACGGGCTGATTTCGCACAGATAGGAGCGGTGGGGCACGGAACCGCTGATCGGGTCCGCCGCCTCGTTGCCGATCACGACGTTGAGGTTCGCACCGTCGCGTGCCAGCGCATCGAAGCCGGGGAGGCCGAGCGCCGTGCACCCCTGCCACCAGCCGGCGATCGCGCTTACCACACGCGGATCGAGGGTCTTCTTGAGACGCGCCCGCGCCCGCATCTCGCCGTGGGGGGTGGCGAGGCGAATCCAGTCGCCGTCGGCGATATCGCGCGCGGCGGCGGCCTCGGGATGAAGCTCGACGACGGGGTCGGGCTCGCGCTTGCGCAGCGTCGGGAGCCCGCGATGCTGGCTGTGGCAGTAGTGGAGCGATTTCGCCGAGGTCAGCACCAGTGGGAAGCGTGCGGCTAGGTCGGATCGGCTGAGCGGGCCCATGGCGGGCTCGACATAATCCGGGAGCGGCGCCTGGCCGATCTCCTGCAGCATCTCCGAGAAGATCTCGACCCGGCGGGACGGTGTCGCGAAACCGACCGGTCCATCGCCTTGCGCGCGGGCATATTTCCGGTAGCGGGTTTCGCGCGGCACACTGAGGCCCTCCGGCTGCTGGCGCAGCGCCTCGAGGTCGAGGCCAGCGGGCTCGAGCACGGCGCGATAACCGGCGTCGATCTCACCGCCCCAGAACCGATCGGCGAGGCCGAGCCGCTTGGCGAGCTCGAAGGCGATCCAAAGGTCGCTTCTCGATTCGCCGCGCGAGGCGATCGCCGGCGGGCGAAGCTGGACGAAGGCGGCGGCGTCCGGGCCGACCTTGAAGTTGGTGCAGAGCCCCTCGCGTTCCCAAGGCGTGTTGACGGGGAGCACGATATCGGCGAGCGCCGCCGAGGGCGTCATGAACATATCGATATGCGCGGTGAACTGGAGCGCCTTCAGCGCGGCCAGGCCCCGGGCGCCATCGGCGTGGGAGAGCAGGATGTTGGCGCCGAAGCTGAGCATCCCGGCGATACGATAGGGCGTGCCCTCCAGGATGGCGCGGTAGAGGTCGTCGGTCGCGATCCAGCCATGGGCCTCGGGGCCGGCAGGGCGGCTCGCGAGCCCGATGGTTTTGCCCGCCTGCTCCGGCGGCAGCAATTCCTTGCCCGTCACGTCGGCGACCGGAACACTGTCGAACAGAACGTTGCCGCCCGGCGCGTCGAAGCTTCCGGTGAGCGCGTAGAGCAGCGCGATGGCACGCGAGGTCTGGCTCGCATTGGTGTGCTGGCCGACGCCTGACCAGGTGTAACAGGCGACCGAGGGTGCATCGCCGATGAGCTGTGCCGCGGCCCGAATCTCCTCGGCAGGAACCCAAGTGATCGCCGCGACGCGCTCGGGCGTGAAGCCGCGGCAAAGCGCGGCGTAGAGCGCAAACGCCGGCCGGCACGGGATTGCAACGCCGTCGGCGCCCGCGATCTCGTAGCGACCGGTCAGGGCCAATCGAGCGCTGTTGCCATCATAGGCACCGGCCGCGGGATCGTAGAGCACGGGCCGGCCGGCACTCTCGTCCCACGCCACCCGGTGCGCCGGATTGGCCGTCGCGGAGAGATCGCTCGCGCGGAGTAGGCGACCATCCGCCTCGCGGACCAGAAACGGGCCGTTCGACCACTGCCGCACGAACGCCGCGTCGTAGCGCTCCTCCTCGATCAGGAGATGCGCAATCCCGAGCGCCAGCGCGCCGTCGCTTCCCGGCCGCACGCGGAGCCACCGATCCGCCTTGTTCGCGAGACCCTCGCGGCGCGGGTCCACGACGATGAGCTTGGCGCCGCGTGCTTTCGCTTGGGCCACCCGGGTGGCGTAGGCGAGCCAGGTGGCGCTCGGATTGTGGCCCCAGAGCAGGATGCAGTCGGTGTTGGCGAAGTCGGGCATCGGCGTGTTGACGCCGAAAGTGAAGGCGTAGACATCGTCGCGGTGGAAGTTGCAAATCTCGGTCCCATAGACCGCGTTGGGGCTGCCGAAGGCATGGCGCAGCCGCGCGACCCAAGGGTACGCGTCCTGCAAGCCGGTGCCGGAAGAGGTGGTGATGCCGAAGGCGACGCTCTCGGGCCCGTGGGCCGCGGCGAGCCGGCGTAGCTGGGCCGCGGTCGTCTCGAGCGCTTCGTCCCAGCTAATCCGCTCCCAGCCCGGGTCGGGGTCGCCCTTGGGCCGGGTGCGGCGCAGGGGATGAAGCAGGCGCTCGGCGTGATGGACCAGCTCCGGCGCCGCCCGGCCTTTGCCGCAGAGCGCCTGGCCTGTGGGGTGCGAGGGGTTTGGCTCGACCGCGACCAGGCGCCCCTCCTTCACCACCGAGATGCAACCGCAGCTCGAGGTGCAGAGTGCGCAATAGCCCGGAACGCGCTGTACGGAGTTCGCTTCTTCCATCACCGACCCTCTCGCGTCGCAGTAGGCCCGAGAAGGCGCCTACTCTCTCGCAATCGAGACCACGTTGCTGCCCGGCTCCAGGCCCATCGCTTGAAAGGCTTCGTTGAATCGCGCCGCGACGTCGCGAGCCCCGAACTGAACCGGTCTCATGTTGGTGAAAGAGAGGTCTGGGTATTTTGCCATCAGCTCGGTCGCCGCCGCCGTCGCCTTTTCCGTTTGTCCGGCATGCCACAATATTGCTGCTTGAACCAGTTTGTTCCGATCCAGTTCCGGCGCCAGTTCCAGCAGCCGCGTGGCGAGCCGTGCGGCGTCTTCGAGGTCGCCGGCTACGAACTGGGCGATCGCCAGCTCGCGAAGATGACGAAAGCGGTGGGGGTCTTCCTTGTTGGCCTCGATGGCCCGCCTCAATTCGGTCACCCCGTCTTCGAGCTGGCCGAGATGGCATTTTGCGATCCCGACCATGGCCTGCGCTTGGGTAAAATTAGGGTTCGCCTCGAGCGCGGTTTCGGCGTGCAGCAGGGCCTTTTCAAAATCGCTGTTTATGTCCTGCGCAACGACCGCGGAAAGAAGGCGGGCAAAATAACTGTCGCGTTTGAACGCCACCGCCCGTTCCGTCAAATCCATGAGCTCTATTCCGGTCGCATCCGGCAGCGCCAACGGCGAGAACTCGAAGCGCCGGTGGAGGCAGAATGCCAGCATGGCCAGCGCCATGGAATTTTCCGGCGCTTTGTCGATTGCCGATCTCAGGATTTCTTCGATTTCGTCATTGCTGCCGGGCGTCGTGACGAAATAGCCGGCGGCCTTATTCATCAACTCCGGCACCGACAGGTCCGCGTTGTTCGTATCGCGCAGCAGCTCGAACGCGAGTGCCTTGAGCTTCACCCGCACGACCGAGGTCACCGCCTGAGAGATCTCATCCTCGAGTTCAAAGGCGTCGCTCGCTTGACGGTCGTACCGTTCGCTCCAGACCTGACTATTGGTGGCGGTATCGATAAGGCCAAAGGAGAGCCGCAAGCGGTCGCCGCGCCCGCGAATCGTTCCTTCCAGCACAAAATCCGGCCGTCTCCCGCTATGCCTATCGTCGGCGATCAGCTTGATCGCCGAATATTTGCTCAGACTGCCGACAAGCCCGTCGCGCAAGCCCTCCGCCAGAAACTCTGTCTCGTCATCTCCCGTAACCTTGAAGGGGTGGACGATAATCGACTGCTGGTCCGGCGCGGCGCTCGTTTTTCGCGCCTGTCCCGATGGCTCGGGCGGCCGCGCGGCTTCCTGTCCGGCTTTCTCGGAAGGGGGGTCCGTCACCGGGCGCACGTGGTGGACCGCGATCGGCTCACTGATGTTCTTGAGCTCTCGTACGCCGCCGTCAACGAATGGCAGTCCGAGGTTGCGCCGCACTTCTTCATAGACCTTGTTAGAGATACAAACGCCACTTGGCTCGCCGATCTGTTCGAGCCGCGCGGCGATGTTCACGCCGTCTCCATACAGATTGTCACCGTCCACCATAACGTCGCCGAGGTTGATGCCGGCGCGAAACCACATACGCCGATCTTCCGGGCATTCCCGGTTGCGTTCGGCGATGCGCTTTTGGAAGTCGTTGGCACAAACCACCGCCTGCAACGGGCTGGTGAATTCGGCAATGAGAGAATCGCCGGCACCGCCAAAGACCCGCCCATGGTGCTCGCCGATGCTGTCCTCGACGATACCGCGGCAACTTTTGAGGACTTCCAACGTCAGCGACTCGTTGCGTCCCATCATCTCGGAAAACCCGACGGCGTCGACCGCGAGAATGGTCGTCAGTTTTCGTTCAGTATCTGCCATCTCCGCTCACCTTCCGGGCTGCCGCGTAGGCAACAAGCCGATGACTTTACAATTCGTCGGTGGGGCGGTCTACGCCTCGCTGCGAATGTCCGTCTTGAGTTGGCCTGAGGACGAATTCAGCCAACCAACGCCATCGCGCTAGCATTTCAAAGATCAAGGACGAGACTCTCAGTCGCGGCGCGGGATATGCAGGTGCACATCAATCCGGCCTGATCGCGCTCGGCGCGCGAGAGCGTGCTGTCGCGATGCACGGGCGTGCCGTCGAGAACCTTCACGGCGCAGGTGCCGCACGTGCCCGACTTACAGGCATAATCGGTGTCGATGCCGGCATCGAGGAGCGCATCGAGAATGGATTGATCGTGTGCGATGGTCAGCTCCGTCCGGGATCGTGCGAGGCACACCTGAAAGGCGCTATCGCCAGCCTCGGGCGTCGCGGTCGTAAAGAGCTCGAAGCGCACCCGCTTGCGGTCGAGGCCCAGGGCATCCGCTGAGCGACGGACGGCATCGATCAAGCGTTCCGGCCCGCAGACGTAAAACACCGCATCGGCGGGAGCGTCGGACAGCAGGGCCTCGATATCGATCCTTCGGCCCTCGTCGCCCGGGTAGAACGTTACCGCGTCATCGCGCGCCACCGCGAGCTCCGAGCGATAGGCCATGTGTGATCGTGAGCGGGCGGCAAAATACAGATGGAACGCCCGACCGTCAGCCCTGAGCGACTGGGCCATGGCTTTCAGCGGGGTAATGCCGATACCGCCTGCGATCAATACGGCCGGCCGAGCATTTTCGTGGAGAGAGAACGCATTCCTCGGCAGGCTGGCACGAATGCGTAGGCCGAGCGCATAGCGTTCGTGAATCGTGCGCGATCCGCCTTGGCCCTCTGGGTCGAGCCGAACAGCGATTTCGTATGCGTCGCGACGGCTTGGATCGCTGCTGATGGAGTAGGTCCGTGTCTCTTGCCGCCCGTCGCCAAAGGGAACGGGAACTTGGATATGCGAGCCGGCGGCCACTGCCGGGAGGTCTTCGAAATCCGACCGGCGCAGTTCGTAGGCGTGTACCTCGGGCGTGAGCTGACGAATGCCGGCGATGACCAGGTCCAAGGGGCCGTCTCCGATGGCTGATCGTGGCCCGGTCGGAACGGCAGGCGGATCGCCGGCCGTTGCCTCAAGCTCACTGATCCGGCTCCTGAGCGGCGCCACCAGTTCATCGATTTCAGCTTCGGAGAACCGGGGCGTGATGTGTTGCGGGCAGTTCCAGTCAACTGCCTCGATGGTCATCACCACGGCACGTTCAACGCGAGCGCGGTAGGTCGGCACCTCGAGGCGCGCCAGTAGCTCCGGATCTTCGTCATGATGGACAAGCCGCGCGCGCGCCCAGATCTTAAGGCGGCGCCGGTTCGGATAATCCATCAGAATCATCGCGATTCTGTCGTTGGCGGCCAGGTTTCCCACACTGAGATATTGCCTGTTACCGCGGAAGTCGGCGTAGCCGATGGTGCGTCCATCGAGCACCTTCAAGAAGCCAGGGGGGCCGCCGCGGAACTGCACATAGGGCCAGCCGTTTTCATTGATCGTCGCCTGATAGAAGCCATCGCGCGCTTCGATAAATGCGGCCTCAACCTCGCTCAAGGTGTCACCGGGATCCTCGGCGAACTCGAAGCCCTCGTTGGCGGCGCGACTGCCGTAGCGCGTCTGCGCCGCCTTGACGGATGGTGTAAACGTGATTTCGGCGAATTTTCGGGCCATGACTGAATCCTCGAAAAAAAGGGGCGAGCACCTCAGTGAGAATGGGGCAGGGAGGACACTCGCCCCGGCTGGTGGACAAGCGATCGGGGGTTAGGCTGCCTGCTCGTGCAACGAGACCTTCGGGAAATCGATATCCACCTGCGAGGCCTTGCCGATCAGGTTGGTCAATATGTTCATCCCCACATGGGTGATGATCTCGACGATCTCGGCGTCGCTGTAGCCGGCGTCTCGAACGGTATCGAACTCGGCCTGGGTCACCTCGCCCAAGTGGCTGTTCAGCGCCTGGGCAAAGGCGACAGCGGCGGCAGCCTTGGCATCCTCAGAGCTGCCGGCCCTATTGGCTTTGATCTCGGAGCCCGTCAGCCCGGTCTTGCGGCCAATGGCGGTATGGGCGGCAACGCAGTATTCGCAGGAATTACCTTGCGCGACGGCGAGGGCGATGCGTTCGCGGGTCTGCGGGTCGAGGCTGCCGGCTTCGGCGATGCCGTGCAGGCCTAGGAAGGCTTTCAAGGCATCCGCCGAATGGGCCAGGACACCGAGGAAGTTGGGGACCATGCCGAACTTGCCCTGGATCGCGTCGAGCAGCGTCTTCTGTTCGGCGTTGGCGGTTTCGTGGGTAACGACGTTCAAGCGGTTCATGATGGTTGCTCTCTCTTGCCGTGGGGTTGATGGGGGTTCGGTCGCTTACCGCGCCTGACGGGCAAGAAATAATCTGTTTCAAAAAATGTTAGAATAGTCATAATATTGAAATAACTATTCCATATTTCGGAATAATAAAATGGACCGATTTCACTCGATCCAGGTTTTCGTGAAAGTTGCCGAATGCGGGGGCTTTGCCGCCGCGGCCCGCGCCTTGGCCATGTCGCCGCCAGCCGTCACGCGGGCGGTCGCCATGCTTGAAGAGCGGCTCGGAACGCGGTTGTTCGTTCGCACCACGCGCTCGGTTCGGTTGACGGAGAGCGGTGACCGGTTTCTGCAGGACGGCCGGCGGATCTTGTTGGAGCTGGAGGAGGCGGAGGACGCGGCGGTGGGGTCTCACGCGGCGCCGCGCGGCGAATTGCGTATCACGGCGCCGGTCTTGTTCGGGCGCATGTTCGTGACCCCGATACTGGGCGATTTCTTGAATCGGTATCCGCTGGCGAGTGCCCAGACCTTGTTTGTCGACCGGGTCGTCAACCTGATGGATGAGGGCCTGGACGTTGCCATTCGAATCGGCGACCTGCCCGATTCTTCCTTAACCGCGGTTCAGGCTGGATCGGTTCGCCGGGTCATGTTCGCGGCGCCGGAATACATAAGAAAACACGGGTTGCCGCAACGACCGGAAGACCTTTCCGACCACCGACTGATCCAATCGCTGGCCATGGGGGCCTCGCCGGAATGGCCGTTTCAGAAAAACGGAACGCCGTTTTCCGTCCGGGTGGAACCGCGCCTTCGCATGAACACCAACGATGCGGTGATCGAACTTGCCGTTCGGGGATGGGGGCTCTCGCGCCTGCTCTCCTACCAGGTCGCCCCCTACCTGGCCGACGGGCGGTTGCAGACCGTCTTGCGCGCGTTCGAAATGCCAGCGATGCCGATCCACGTTCTTCATCAGGAGGGGCGGATGGTTTCCGCCAAGGTCCGGTCCTTTGTCGATCATATGGTCGAGCGTCTTAGGGCAGACCCGGCCCTCAATTGAACAATTATCGTCCGCCTCGAATCATTGCCGAAACGCCTCCGCCGTATCGCAGATCGCGGCAGGCAATGGCACAGGCTCCGGCTATCGAGACAACCCATTTGCGCGCGGGCTCAGCCCATTTGGATGGTGGTCAGCAGGGCGCAATTTCAGTATGTGTTAAACAAGAGACGTCGCCCTGTGACCCGGGAAGAGATCGCTTGATCGGGCGAAACGGCATGATCCGCGCCGCGAAGGATGGAATCGGGAGTATGAAATCGTTCTTTATCGGCTGTGCCGCTCTAGCGGCCGTGGCCGCACTGGCGAGCCCGGC
>JAUVWK010000176.1 GCA_030604165.1 Alphaproteobacteria bacterium
ACATTCTGCCATCTCCCCTTTGACTGATTTGACTGAGCTCTCCCACTTCTTACCGAGCGGACATCGGTTCAATCTGCCGAACCCGCGTCGCCGAGGGACAAGTTTCTTGCCGCCGATATTTTCGTTCCCTCTCCGACGGGCGGCCGATAGTCGCTTGATTTAAGCCCAGAATGCACGCCGAGTCACGTCTTCGCTCCGGCTCGGCCGGGCCCTCGCAGTGGCTTCGACGCCCCCCCTAGCGCCGCGGCGTCAGGCCGCTGAGCTCTTCCATCACCTGGACATAGCCGAAGAAATCGTCTTCGCCCCGGCCGCTGGCGATCATCGCGCTCCAGCCTTGCCGGACCATGGCGGTGAGCGGCATCGGTGTGCTGGTCTCACGCGCCGCCTCGAGCACGAGATCGAAATCCTTGGCCATCTGCGCCGCGCTGAAGGTCGGGGTGAAGTCCCTCTGTTGCAGCGGCTGCAACTTATAGCCCACCAGTGGCGAGGCGATGGCGCTGTTGCCGATCACCTCGAGCATGCCGTCCCAATCCATGCCGCTGCGCTCGGCGAAGGCAAGCGCCTCGCCCATCATCGCGGCGGTGACGCCGACCATCATGTTCAGCGCCAGCTTGACGTAGCGCGCCTGCTCGGCCTCGCCGACGTGATAAAGCTTTTTGCCCATGGTCTCGAGCAGCGGCCGTGCCCGCTCGAGGTCGGCCGCCGTGCCCGAAACCAGAATGGTGAGCGTGCCGGCGGCGGCCAGCACAACGCCGCCCGAAACCGGCGCCCGCAAATAGCCGATGCCCCGCTCGGCGGCAAGGCCGGCGACGCGCGCGGAGGCCGCGGGCGAGACCGTGCTCATATCGATGTAGCAGCTGCCGGCCTTGGCCGCTTGCAAGAGGCCTGTCTCGCCTTCGGTAATGGCGGCGAGCGCGGCGTCGTCGGAAATCATCGAGATGATGATCTGCGCGGCGCGCGCCAGCGCCGCCGGACTATCGGCCACGGCCGCGCCGGCCTTCGCCAGCGTCTCGGTCTTGGCGCGGCTGCGGTTATAGACCGTCAGCGGGTAGCCGGCCTTGAGCGCGTTGTGGGCCATCGGCACACCCATCTTGCCAAGTCCGATCCAGCCGACGGTCGGCTTTTTCGCCATCCTATTCGCTCCTCAATACGGCCTTGGTCGCCGAAACCCCGGCCCGCGGCCGCCACGTCACCGGGCCCGACCGCCGTCTAGCCGGGACAGGCTCGCTGACGCTGAGCGCTCATTCCTCGGCCGGCACGCGCTCGGCGGCCTCCACCGCGCCCGTGTCCACCGCGCCCGTGTCCACCGCGTCCGTGTCCACCGCGCCCGTGTTCACCGCGTCCGCGTCCACCGCACCCGTGTTCACCGCGTCCGCGTCCGCCTTTCTCCTCTCCGCTTTTTCCGCCTTGGCCTTGGTCCGAGCGGCCTTCTTGGCGGCTTTTGCCCGCTCGCGTTCCATGCGTTCGAATCTGTAGTTGGGCTTACGTGCCATGTTGCTCCTTTCTGCCGTTGCGACGACGACGGCACCGCAGCCGCCGAGCTTGCCGCGCGATCATTGTACAAGGTTCTTCGTGTAGGGAAATCACCGCGTGACCGGTGCGCTCAAACTAGAAAGGCGCTAGGCCGCGCGCGAGGCCCGTTTCCGTTCGTGCTCGGTGAGCAGCTTCTTGCGAATTCGGATCGATTCGGGAGTGACCTCGACCAGCTCGTCGTCATCGATGAATTCGAGGGCGTATTCCAAGGTCACCTGAACCGGTGGCGATAGCAGGATATTTTCGTCGCTACCGGCGGCACGGATGTTGGTCAGCTGTTTCGCCTTGAGCGGGTTGACGGCCATATCGGTGGCGCGGGCATTGATGCCAATGACCATTCCGCCATAGACCTCCGTGCCGTGAGCGACGAACAGACGACCGCGATTCTGCAGGTTATTGAGGGCGTAGGCCAACGCCTTGCCGGTTGCCATGGATATCAGCACGCCGTTGCGGCGCTCGCCGAGGGTGCCGGCCACCTTCGGGCCATAATGATCGAAGGCGTGGTAGATCAAGCCGGTGCCGGAGGTCGTGGTCAGAAACTCCGAGCGGAAGCCGATCAGGCCGCGGCTGGGAATCTGGCAGTCGAGGCGCACCCGGCCCTTATCGTCCGAGGCAATATCGCGCAGTTCGCCGCGGCGCTCGCCGAGCTTCTCGATAACCGCGCCCTGGTGTCGCTCCTCGACATCCAGGGTTAGGGTCTCCCACGGCTCGCAGGTTTCGCCATCGATGGTTTTCAGAATGACCTCGGGCCGCGAGATGGCGAGCTCGAAGCCTTCGCGCCGCATGGTCTCGATCAGCACGGCGAGGTGCAATTCGCCGCGGCCGGAGACCTTGAACTTGTCCGCGTCGTCCGTCGGCTCGACGCGCAGCGCCACATTGTGGATCAGTTCCTGCGCCAGGCGTTCGCGCAAATTTCGGCTGGTAACGAATTTTCCCTCTCGCCCGGCGAACGGCGAGTCGTTGACCTGGAAGGTCATGGTGATGGTCGGTTCGTCGACCACCAGGGCCGGCAGCGCCTCGGGGCGCTCCGGATCGCACACCGTATCGGAAATATGCAGCTCGTCCAAACCGGTGAAGGCGATGATCTGGCCGGCCTCGGCCGCCTGCCATTCGATTCGTTCCAGACCGTGAAAGCCGAGAATCTGCAAGACCCGGCCGCTCCGGCTCGTGCCGTCCGCACCCAGCACCGTCACGCCGTTGTTGCGCCGGATGCGGCCCCGCTGCACGCGGCCGATCCCGATCACGCCGACATAGCTGGAATAATCGAGCGCGCTGACTTGCAGTTGGAAGGGCCCGTCCGGGTCCACGTCGGGTGGCGGCACATGATCTACGATGGTCTGAAACAAGGCGTCCAATTTTCCGCCGCGCTCGACCGGGTCCAAGGACGCCCAGCCCTGGGTGGCGGAGGCATAGACCACCGGAAAGTCCAACTGCGCGTCGCTCGCGCCCAAACGGTCGAACAAATCGAAGGTTTGATCGACGGTCCAGTCGGGTCGGGCGGCCGGGCGATCGACCTTGTTGACGACAACGATGGGGCACAGCCCTTGGGCGAGGGCCTTGCTGGTTACGAAGCGGGTCTGCGGCATCGGCCCTTCGACCGCGTCGACCAGCAGCAGCACCGAATCCACCATCGACAGCACGCGCTCAACCTCGCCGCCGAAGTCGGCGTGACCGGGCGTATCGACGATATTGATACGCCAGTCGCGCCACTTGATGGCGGTGTTCTTGGCCAGGATGGTAATGCCGCGCTCGCGCTCGAGATCATGTGAATCCATGACCCGCTCCTGCACCTCGCCAAATTCTTCGAGGGCGCCGGATTGACGCAGCAGTTGGTCCACCAGCGTGGTCTTGCCATGATCCACGTGGGCGATGATGGCGATATTGCGCAGATTGCCGACGCTGTCGTTCATGATCCTGATGTGCCTGAAGAAAGTGACCCAGGGGTTAACACCGCCCCTTGGTATGATTGCCGCCGTCATCGACGCGCCGCCGCATTGCTCGCGCCATAGCATTTCGGCCCGTCCCGCGCGCGGTCGTGGCAGGCGGCTGAACGGCAATGATCTCGGGACGTGGCGCGGCCGGCGATATCGGGCGCGCAGCGGGCAATCGCGAGATTATGTTGCGCTGCACAAATGCGCTCTATCTTGTCTCATGTCAAGCACTTAAGGCTTTTGTGCCCGCACCAACGGTCGCTCCTTGGCATCAGTAGGTGCGCCGGTCGCGGCTTTCGTAATGCGCCGAGCGCGCATCGAAGCGGGCCAGGAGGTCGCGAGCCTTGGGCGGGACATAGGCGGTTTCGTAATCGTCGCCCGCGAACGCCTTCACGGCGTCCCATGACTCGAACCGCATGATGGTGATGAATTCGACCTCGTCATCCAAGCGGCGGCGGAAGAGCTCGATCCCCCGGTAGCCGTCGACCGCTTTGGCCTCGACGCCGGGGAAGATTTCGCTCTTCAGAAGGCTCTCGTAGCGATCGGCGTTCTCGGGCGTGGTCCAGCCGTGCCAAATTCTGCCAATCATGATTGTTCTCCGTTCTTGCCTTTGCCCGCGGGCCCGGCGCGCAGGATGCGCCGGTAGAGGGGGTTAAGCAGGGCGGGCAATACATACATTGGCACCTGGCCCATGGCAAAGAACAGCACCGTATCGAAATGGGCCTTGTCGGCGAGCGCGGCCAGCACCAGGCCCATATTGCGGTTGCCCGCCATCAGGCCGACCGAGACCGCCTCGCGTCGGCCGAGCCCGAGCGAGAGTCCGCCGCCCACGGCCTGCAAGGCCAGGTTGGCGGCGAAAGCGGCGCCGAGGCAGAGCAGCACATAGCCCGGCCGGCTGAGCAGCGCCGCCGTGACCCCGTCCATGATGGCGAGCGCGAAGAGCAGCAAGGCAATGATTCCGACGCCCTCGATCGGCCGGGCATGGCGCGCGAGCCAGCCGGCCGGCGCCAGGCGCCGGATCAGGAGGGCGGCCAGAAACGCCCCGCCCACCAAGGCGCCGAGGCGGAGGATGAAGTCGGCGAAGCTGATATCGATCTCCAGATCGAGCAGCCACAGCGCCATGACCGGCAGGGTCAGCGGCGTCAACACCGTGGCGAGCACCACCGTGACCACGACCAGCGCGGCATCGAGCCCGAGGAGCAAGGCGATCGCCGCGCCCGCCGTGATCGGCGGCGCCGCCGCCATCAGCACCAGCGCGGTCAGCAGCGGCGCCGGCGGGTCGAGCGCTCCGAGCGCGGCCCAAAGCACAAGCGGCGAGAGCAGCAAAAAGCTCAACGCCAGAAGCGCCACCAGAAGCGGCCGGCGGACATAGCCGAGCAAGGCGCGCCAATCGAGCCGCACCAGGGCGACGGTCAGCGACAGCGCGATCATGGGCACGAGCAGCGGGCGGGCGAGCGTCGCCAGCGGCGGCGCGACGACGCCGAGCAGCACGCCCGCGGCGAGGATCGGTGGGCCGTGCCGCGCCACCCAGTCGAGGCCGCGCCCGATCACGGGCCGCGCGCCGCGCCGCAGGGAGCTGGGAGAGGAAAGGATAATTCTCTTTTTTTCAAGCCTTTACCTGCCATTCGTCTTGACGGCGGGGCGCCCGTTACCAGTTTGCACGGCGGCTTTCGGATTGCAACGCGGCCACCGCCCCGCCCGCCTGGACTGCTGCTCGGTGTGGTTGAGAAGTCCTGAAGAAATCACGGCAATTCTCTTGGAAATAGACATGAAAATTTTTGTTGTTTTATTTTATCTTGCCGAATGATTGCTTTATCTGGAAACGATTTATAAAAAATCGCGATATACCGTACTCCCAAGATTTCGTCGTTCTAGTGACTCGTATAATCGAGGCGCTGTTCTGTTAACTCGGATTAGCTTGAGGAGGAGCGGAAAGTCGATGTTGGTGCTGGCGGTTGCATCCCAAAAAGGCGGCTCGGGCAAGACCACGCTGTGCGGGCATATCGCGGTTCAGGCCGAGCGCGCGGGCGCCGGCCCGGTGGCGCTGGTGGACACCGACCCGCAGGGCAGCCTGTCGGAGTGGTGGAACGCGCGGCCGTTCGATACGCCGAGCTTTGCGCGCACCTATGTGGCGCGGTTGGCGCAGGATCTCGACCATATGCGCAGCAACGGGGTGCGGTTGGTGATTGTCGACACGCCGCCGGCGATCACCGCGACCATCGTCGAGGTGGTCCGTGCCGCCGACCTGGTCGCCGTGCCGATCCGGCCGAGCCCGCACGATCTCAGGGCGGCCGGCGCCACCGTCGAGCTGGTCGAGGCCCTGGACAAGCCGCTGGTCTTCGTCGTCAACGCCGCGCCGCCGCGCGCGCGCATCACCTCGGAGGCCGCCATCGCGCTCTCGCAACATGGCACCGTCGCGCCTACCATCGTGCATCAGCGCACCGATTTCGCGGCCAGCATGATCGATGGCCGCACCGTGATGGAGTTGCGCAATGGGGCGCGCTCGTCGCGGGAAATCGAGCTGCTCTGGGAATATCTCGAGCGCCGGCTCGACAAGACGGCGGGCCAGGCGGTGCTGCCGACCGGGCACACTATCTCCGAGCTGGAGGCGGCGTTCGCCGCCGCGCCGGAGCGGCGGCTTATGCCATGATGAAGGACAAGGCGGCAACGTTCACCAGCGCGCTAATGGCG
>JAUVWK010000090.1 GCA_030604165.1 Alphaproteobacteria bacterium
CCGACCAGTCCACACCGGCCAAGGTGGGCAGCGCGGCCACGACCACGAGCGCAGCGGCCATGGCGAGAGCGCTCAGCCAGAGCCTGTTGGCGAGCGCCCAGAAGACCGAGAAAAAGAAAGCGAGCCAATTGAAGCCCTCGCGCACCAGGACAATGTCGGCGAGCGCAAGGCCTTCGCCTTGCTCGACCGCGCGGGCCGGCAGATGCACGGTGTAAAGGCGCATCTCGCTAGGCCTCGAGGGTGCCGCCGAGAACGCCCTTGGTCGAGGGCACGGTCAGGGCCGCGCGCGGATCGAGCTCGATGGCTTGACGCAGCGCGCGCGCCAATCCCTTGTAACAGGATTCCACGATGTGATGACCGTTCTGGCCGTAGAAATTCTCGACATGCAGCGTGATGCCGGCGTGCTGGGCAAAGGCCTGAAACCACTCCTTGAACAGCTCCGTATCCATGTCGCCCAGCTTGGGCGGCGGGAACGCCACCCGCCACACCAGATAAGGCCGGTCGCCGACGTCGAGGGCGACGCGCGAGCAGGTCTCGTCCATCGGAATCACCGCCGAGCCGTAACGCCGGATGCCGCGCCGCTCGCCCAGCGCCTGGCTCACCGCCTGGCCGATGGCGATGCCAGTGTCCTCGGTGGTGTGATGAAAGTCGATGTGCAGGTCGCCCTCTGCCTTGCAGGTGAGGTCGATCAGGCTATGGCGCGAAAGCTGCTCGAGCATGTGGTCGAGAAAGCCGATGCCCGTGGCGACGTCGTAGGTTCCAGCGCCGTCGAGGTTGATTTCGACGGAAATACGGGTTTCCTTCGTGACCCGCTCGACGCGGGCCTTCCGCTGAGGTTGTTTCATGGCTTTACGCCGAGTTGTCCGGAATTTATGGGCGCCGTTGTAGCAAGATACGCGGTCGTTCGCCAGTCTCTTGGCGCATCCGGCGGCGGGCCGCGATCCCCTTGACCCAACGGGGAAAAGCACCACATGGAGAGGACGCGGGGACCGGCGTCTTCGCGCGTCTTGAACAATATTTTTCCGGAACGCCTATGGGCGAGAGCGACAAGGCCGCCTGGCACGGCACAACCATCCTCTGCGTGCGCAAGGACGCGACGGTGGTCGTCGCCGGCGACGGCCAAGTGACGGTTGGCCAAACGGTCATTAAATCCAACGCGCGCAAGGTGCGACGGCTCGGCGACGGCTCGATCATCGCCGGCTTCGCCGGCGCCACGGCCGATGCGTTCACGCTGTTCGAGCGCCTCGAAGGCAAGCTGGAGCAACATCCCGGCCAGCTCATGCGCGCCAGTGTCGAGCTGGCCAAGGATTGGCGCACCGACCGCTATCTACGCCGCCTGGAGGCCATGATGGCGGTTGCGGACAAAGATGTTTCGCTGGTGCTCACCGGTACCGGCGATGTCTTGGAGCCCGAGGACGGCCTGATCGGCATCGGCTCGGGCGGCAGCTATGCGCTGGCGGCGGCACGCGCGCTGATGGATCAGGATGGGCTCGATGCCGAGGCCATCGCGCGCAAGGCCATGGCCATCGCCGCCGGTATTTGCGTCTACACCAACGACCAGCTCGTCATCGAGCACTTGCCGAAAACCGCTTGACGCTCATGACGGCCTTCAGCCCCCGAGAAATCGTCTCCGAGCTCGACCGCTTTATCGTCGGTCAAAACGATGCCAAGCGCGCCGTCGCGATCGCGCTCAGAAACCGCTGGCGGCGCCACCAACTGTCCGACGAGCTGCGCGAGGAAGTGCTGCCCAAGAACATCCTGATGATCGGGCCGACCGGCGTCGGCAAGACCGAGATCGCCCGCCGTCTGGCGCGGCTGGCCCAGGCGCCGTTTCTCAAGGTGGAGGCGACCAAGTTCACCGAAGTCGGCTATGTCGGGCGCGATGTCGAGCAGATCGTCCGCGATCTGGTGGAAATTTCCATCCACATGACCCGCGAGGCCATGCGCAAGGAGGTCGTGGCGAAGGCCGAGCTGAACGCCGAGGAGCGCGTGCTGGACGCGCTGGTCAGCCAGAACTCCAGCGCGGAGACGCGCCAGAAGTTCCGCAAGATGCTGCGCGAAGGCGAGATCGGCGACAAGGAAATCGACGTCGAGGTGACCGAGAGCGGCGGCGCCTCGTTGCCGACCTTCGAGATCCCGGGCATGCCGGGCGCACAAATGGGCATGGTCAATCTCGGCGATATCTTCGGCAAGGCGATGGGCCAGCAGACTAAGCAGCGCCGCATGAGCGTGGCGGAATCCTACAAAGTGCTGATGGCGGAGGAGAGCGACCGTCTGCTCGACCAGGACGCGGTGGTGCGCCAGGCGTTGGACAAGGTCGAGAACGACGGCATCGTATTCCTCGACGAGATCGACAAGATCTGCGCCCGCTCCGACCGGATCGGCGCGGATGTCAGCCGCGAGGGCGTGCAACGCGACCTCTTGCCGCTGATCGAGGGCACGGCCGTGTCGACCAAGCACGGCACGGTCAAAACCGATCATATCCTGTTCATCGCCTCCGGCGCCTTCCACCTGGCCAAGCCCGCGGACCTATTGCCCGAGCTGCAAGGCCGGCTGCCGATCCGGGTCGAGCTCAAGGCGCTCTCGCGCGACGATCTGAAACAGATCCTCACCGAGCCGGAAAACAGCCTGATCCGCCAATATGTCGCACTGATGCAGACCGAAGACGTGACCCTGCACTTCGAGGACGCGGCGATCGACGCCATCGCCGACCTCGCGGCCGAGGTCAATAGCGCGGTGGAGAACATCGGCGCGCGGCGTTTGCACACCGTGATGGAAAAGCTCCTGGAGGAAATCAGCTTCGCCGCCACCGACCGCGCGGGCGAGGAGATCACCATCGACGCCGCCTATGTCCAGGACCACGTCGGCGACCTCGCCAAGGACACGGATCTGAGCAAGTTTATTTTGTAGGCGCGGCGCCCTACTTCTTCAAAAACCCCCACAAACCGCCCGCCGCGTCGGCCTCGCGTGCTTGCTTGCGGCATTCGGCGACGACGTCGTCCGGGATCAGCCTCACCGCGAGGGCGAGGCCGAGCGAGATGATCACCAGATCGTCGAGCATGCCGAGCAAGGGGATGAAATCGGGGATCAGGTCGAACGGGTTGGCGGCATAGGCCAGCAGCAGCACGAGCAATGCCTTGGCGTACCACGGCGTGCGCGGGTGGCGAAAGGCCAGCCAGAAGGCATGGAGCTCGATCTTGAGCGCCCTGGCACGCTGCTTCAGTCGGCTCACCCAACGCACGATTTGTCGCTCCTGCCCTTTAGGCCAGTGCCTTTTGGGCCGTGTCGCTAGCGTTGCCGCTTCAGGAGCACGTAGAGCGCGCCGCCGCCGCCATGGCGAGCCTGTGCCTGCTCAAGCGCCAGCACCTTGCGGCGCAAGGCCGCTTGGTTGAGCCAGCGGGGCGTCATCTGCCGCAGCACGCCGCCGCCGGGATCGCGCACCGAGCCCTTGCCGGTGATCACCAGCACGCAACGCCGGCCCGCCTGGTATGAATCGGCGATGAAATGGTTGAGCGCCGCATGCGCCTCGGACTGGGTGAGGCCATGCAGATCGATCCGCGCCTCGACCTTGAGCTGGCCGCGCTTGAGCCTCAAGGCGATGCGCTTGTCGAGCCCGGGAGAGGCGCCGGGACGCAGCTCCGGCAACGGCGCCTGCTTGGCCGGCGGCGGTGCGTCAGGCACCGTGGCGGGCCCGGCCTTGCTCGCGCGCTTACTCCTAGGCGTTGGCGCCTCTTCCGCCGCGCCCTCCGTTTCTGCCTCCGCCGCCTCGGGTGCGGACGGGCCGCGCTCACCAAGCGGCTCCGCCGTACTGGTGACGCGCCGCCACAACGCCGCCTCGTCCGAGCTCAAGGTGCGGCGCTTCTTGCCGCGCGGCGCCACCGCTCAGCCCTCCTCGCCGCCGACGATGACAATGTGCAGCTGGCGCGGCCCGTGGGCGCCGAGTTGCATGCGCTGCTCGATATCCGCCGTGCGCGACGGCCCGGTAATCAGATTGACGGTCCGCGGCATGAAGCCGCCATCGCCGGGTGGCGAGCCCTGGCGGCGCAACAACGCCCAGCCCTCTTCGTAGGCACCGACAATTTGCTCGGCGCGCAAGACGACGATATGGGTAGCGGGTAAAAAGTTGAGCGTGGTCGGTCGCTCGGCCGCCGAGGTGAGCAAGAGGGTCCCGGTCTCGGCGATGCCGAGCAGCGCGCCCGTGATGCTAACCGCGTCGGTCTCTTCCGCCTTGCCGCGCCGCAGCCGCAGCAACGGTCGTGCCGCCCAGGGATAGGCATCGAGCGCGGCGTCCGGGGCCATTACGATATCGGTCGGCAGATTGTGCTGCGCCAAATAGTCGGCGACGACCGCGGGCACCCCGGCATCGCTCCCGACCCTCGCCACGCTGGCCTTGACCTCTTCGGCCATGGCGACAAACAGGTCCACCTGCGCGGCGTGCGGCAGTTGCGCCCGCGCCGGAATCAGATTCGGCGCCGGGTCGTTCAGACCGCTCTCCAAGGCCTCCCGGGCCGCGCCCGCGAGCGGGCCGCGCCCGAGCGCCTTGCGCACGGAGCCGAGAATCGCCGCCCGCGCGTTGCCGCCGCCCGTATCGCTCGCGCTCATGCCGCCGTCCGCGCGCCGCGCCCCTGGCGGGCGCGCCAGCGGGCCTGGAAGGTGCCGCCCTCCGGCGCCGGCAAGTCGCGGTCTCGTGTCCAGCCCGTGGCCAACGGCAGGTGCGCCAGAGCGCCGCGCCGCGGCGCGAGCGCGCCGAGGAGCGCGATGGCGAGCGCGGTAAGCGGCCGGTAAAGCGCGGGCCGCTTGGCGAGCCACGCCCAAAGCGCCAAGCCGCGGCGCAACGCGGGCGCGCCAAGGCCGGCCTCGAATTCGCGTTCGCGCCAATACCGCATCATCTTGAGCAAGGGAATGCGCACCGGGCACACGGCCTCGCAACGGCCGCAGAAGGTCGAGGCGTTGGGCAGATGACCGGCCTCCTCGATACCCACCAGGAAGGGCGTGAGCACCGCGCCGAGCGGGCCGGGGTAGACCCAGCCGTAGGCGTGGCCGCCGACGGCGCCGTAGACCGGGCAGTGGTTCATGCAGGCGCCGCACTTGATACACCGCAGCACGTCTTGGAACTCGCTGCCAAGCATCTTGGAGCGGCCGTTATCCAGCAAAACGACATGGAAAGACTCGGGGCCGTCCAAGTCGTCGGCGCGCCGCGGCCCGGTCGAGAACGTGGTGTAGGTCGAGAGCTCCTGGCCGGTCGCCGAGCGGGCCAGCAGCCGCATGAGGGTGGCGGCGTCGTCCAGCGTGGGGACCACCTTCTCGAGGGTGGCGATGACGATGTGCACCTTGGGCAAGATCTGCGTGAGATCGCCGTTGCCCTCGTTGGTGACGATGGCCGTGGAGCCGGTTTCGGCAATGAGAAAATTGGCCCCGGTTATGCCGACGTCCGCCGCGACATAGCGCGGCCGTATGATCCGGCGCGCCTCGTCCACCAGCTCGCGGACCTCCTCGAGCCGCTGCGTATTGCCGTATTGGCGGTGGCGATCGAGAAACAGCTCGGAAATCTGTTCGGCCGTTTTGTGCAGGGCCGGCACGATGATATGGCTGGGGTATTCGTCGGCGAGCTGGATGATGTATTCGCCGAGATCGGTTTCAACCGGTTCTATGCCGTTGGCCTCGAGAAACGGATTCAGGGCGATCTCTTCGGCCACCATGGATTTGCCCTTGGTGACACTCTTGGCTTGCGCGGCCCGGCAAATCCGCAAGATCGCCTCGCGCGCCTCGGCGGGCGTCTGGCACCAATGCACCTCGCCACCCGTCTCGCGCACCTTGGCCTCGAAGCGCTCCAGGTAGAAATCCAGATTGGCGAGCGTGCGGTCCTTGATCTCCTTGGCCTGGCTGCGCAACGCCTCGAACTCGGGCAACCGGGCGGCGGCGATGGTGCGTCGCTCCTGAAAGCCCGTTTTGAGCCGGGCCAAGGCGCGTTGCAGGTTGGGATCGGCGAGGCCGCGCCGCGCGTTATCCTTGAAGGCGTGACTGATCGGCTCCATACCGGGCTCAACCCCGCCGCCCTCGCCGGGGCTCACCGATCGCCGGCGTCTCGGTCATGCCGGCAAGCACCTCGGCGACATGGCGCACCCGGACGGCGCGGCCCTCGCGCGACAACCGCCCGGCGATATTCAAGAGGCAGCCAAGGTCGCCGGCAAGCACCGTATCGGCGCCGGTTGCCGCGATCTCGGCCGTTTTGTCCGCGACCATGCGGGTGGAAATATCGGGATACTTGACGCAAAACGTGCCGCCGAAGCCGCAGCAGACTTCGGCGCCGGGGAGCTCCTCGAGCGTCAGTCCCTCGACCGAGGACAAAAGGGTTCGCGGCTGCGCCTTGATCTCGAGTTCGCGCAGACCCGAACAACCGTCATGGTAGGTCGCGCGGCCGTCGTAGCGGGCCGCGACCGTGCTGCGCCCAAGCACATCGGTCAAGAACGAGACGAGCTCGAAGGTTTTCTCCGACAGCGCCCGCGCCCGCGCGGCGAGAGCCGGTTCGTCCGCGCAGAGCGCCGGATAGTGCAGCTTGATCATGCCGGCACACGAGCCCGACGGCGCGACCACATAGTCAAAGCCCTCGAACGCCGCAATGACTTGGCGCGCGATGGCCCTGGCATCGGCGCGCGCACCCGCGTTGTAAGCGGGTTGGCCGCAGCAGGTTTGGGCCCGCGGCACCGCCACGGCGCAACCGGCGTCTTCCAGTAGCTTGACCGCGGCGAAGCCGACGCTGGGGCGGAACAGATCGACCAGGCAGGTGACGAACATGCCGACGCGAAAGCGTTTTTCCGGCATCCCTTATTGCTCCGTCATGTTCGCATGGTCCGGCAGGCGAGAGCATGGCGCGCACGCCGGGCTTAGACAAGCCTCGGCCGCGCCGGCCGGTTATCCGCCGGGCGCCACGACCTCAAGGCTGCGCGGCAAGAGCAGATAGTAGCGCCCGGTATGTTTCATCCGCCCGGCGACCTCCGCGGCCCGGGCGCTCGAGCCCCAAAAAAGATCGCCCCGCACGGGCCCGCGAATGGCGCCGCCGGTGTCTTGGGCAACGACGAGCCGCCGCAAGCGCCAGTCGGACCAGGTCGGATCGGGGTCCGGCGCGCTGGCGACCAGCCAAATCGGCGTTCCGAGGGGCACGAATCGTCGATCGACCGCGAGCGAACGGCGCGCCGAAAGCGGCACGCCTTGGGCGCCGAGCGGGCCGAGGTCGCTAGTGGATTCGTCGAGCCAACGGAAGAACACATAGGAGCGATTCTCGCGCATCAGCGCCGCCGCCTTGCCGGGATTGCGCGCCAGCCAGGCGCGGATCGATTGCATGCTGACATTCTCGCGCGGCAGCTCGCCGCGCTCGAGCAGCGTGCGGCCGATGGCGTGGTAGACGTGGCCGTTGGTCGCGGCGTAGCCGATCCGCCGGACGTCGCCATCCTCGAAGACGACCCGCCCGGAGCCCTGAATGTGGAGAAAAAACGCGTCTACGGCATCGGTCACCCAGACCAGCTCGAGACGTTTGCCCGCCAGCGCGCCGGTGTCGATCTCCGCGCGTGTCGGATAGGGCACGAGGCGGCCGTCGTCGACACGACCGGCAACGCGCTGGCCACGGAGGGCTTCGCGAAACGCCCCCAAATCGACCGTTACCAAATCGGGCGGCTTGGCGTAGAGCGCCACGGCGTACCCGTCGGCCGGCGCAAACGCGCCCTTCAGCTCAGGCTCGAAGTAACCCGTGAAGAGGCCTTCGGGCGCGCCATTGTTGCTCGCCGCGTAGGGCCGAAACCAGGTCTCGAAATAGCGGCGCGCGGCCTCGTGGTCGGTAACGTCGAGCCCGCCGGCGGCCTCGCAGGCCGGTTTCCAATCGGCCATCGTGCCCGGGATGGCGCCGCCCATCGGACGGGTGTCCGGCTGCGGCAGGATCTTCGCGCACGACCGCACCAGCGCCACCAGCGCCTCGCCGTGGCTGTCCGCCGCCCAGCCCGGGAGCGCGGCGTAGTTCGCCGCCGCCAGGACGAGGCGGTCGGCGGCGGGTCCCGGCGCCTCGCGCGCCGGCGGCGCGCAGCCAGCCAAAAGGGCGAGGACGGCAATGATCCCTGCGAGCGGCGCGACAAACGAAAAGCCGAGCGGCCGGCAGCGCGGCATCAATTGGGGGAGCGGGTTTCGACCAGAGACCAGTTGGGATCGCGCGAGCGGGTATTGCGCGAGAACGTCCAAATATCGGTGACACGCACAATTGCCGTTGGATCGCCGTCAACAACCTCGCCATCCGCGCCGCGCGTCACATTGATCTGCTGGCTGACAAACTTGATCACAAGTCGGGCCGTGCCGCCGCTCATGTCAGCGCCCACGATGCTCGCGGATTCAAGCGCGACGATGGTCGTCTCGGTGGCTTGGTCCGCCGCCAGCCGCGAGCGAATGGCGGCCGCGAACTCGTCATAGACATCGTCGCCCAGTAATGGTCTGAGCGAGGCCGTGTCGCCCTTGGCGAAGGCGTCGACCACCATCTCGAAGGCCATGCGGGCGCCGGCGACGAAGTCGCGCGCGTTGAACGTCGGATCCGCAGCCCTGATCTGCGTCAGGCCGGCCCGCACCCTGTCCGCGCCCCGAGACGCCGCGGCCGCCGGCTTGGTCCGAGCCGCTGGGGCGAGCCGCGCCGGCGTTTCGGCCGTCGCGGGACCCGCGTCGGCCGGCTCGCCAGCCGCCTCGTCTTTGGCCGATGTCTCGAGCAACTCGTCGTCCAAATCTTCCTCGGCCGGAGCGTTGCGGTCGGGTAGGTGAATGACTTTGCCGTGTCTTTGCTCCGCGGTCTTGCCGGAGCGCGTGAAGGCGTCGCCGTGCTGACGCTCCTGACCCGTGCGTCGGCCCAGCACACGGCGTAAGCGCAGGATGATGAACACCGCGATGAGCGCGAAAAAAATTATGTCGAGAAACTGAAAACCGTCCGACATACTTCCTCACCTTGCCGCCGCGCCCGCTTCCGACGCACAATCGCAGTCGCAACAGGGGCAGTAGAACGACGGCAATAGCAATCGCTGCCCGCCCCGCCCGAATACCCTGTCAGACCGTAACGAACACCGACGCTCTGACAAAAATAGATAATGCCTCGCAGGAGGAAGCGCAAGCATCGCCATGATTTTGTTTCTCCTGTTGCTTGCTGTCCCGGCAGCCGAGATTTTTCTTTTCGTCAAGATCGGCGGCATCATCGGTGCCTGGCCAACCATCGGCCTGATCCTCGCGACGGCGGTGATTGGCGGCACAATCCTGCGCGTTCAAGGCCTCAAAACCCTGGAGCG
>JAUVWK010000193.1 GCA_030604165.1 Alphaproteobacteria bacterium
CACATGCATCGCGGCGCAAGCCAGGGCGCCGTCGGGGCCGGGCCGCACGCACAAAAAGAGAGCGGCCGGGGCGGCCGTGGCGTTGCGGTAGGTGTCGATGACGATGAGCCGGGCGCCGCGTTCCTGGCGCGCCCGGCTGACGTGGGTCATCACGTTGACCTGCGTCGCCGCCGCGTTGGTGCCCCAAATCACCACCTGGTCCGATTTGGCCATTTCGCGCGGGTCGACACTTGTCATGCGGCCGGTACCGGCCTCGAAACCGATCCAGGCCATGTTGATGCAGATGGTATTGTGGAAATACGAATAGTTCTTGGCGTAGCGCAGGCGATTGATGCCGTCGCGCATCAAGAGCCCCATGGTGCCGGCGTAGTAATAGGGCCAGACCGCCTCGGGGCCGTCGCTCTGCTCAGCGCGCACCAAGGCCTCGCCCACCTGGTCGAGCGCAGCCTCCCACGAGATCTCGCGAAATTCGCCCGAGCCCTTCGCCCCGACGCGCTGCAAGGGGCGGGTCAGGCGCTCGGGATGATGGGTGCGCTCGGCGTAGCGGGCCACCTTGGCGCAGATCACGCCTGCGGTGTAGCTGTTGTCCGCGGCGCCATGGACCCGGCCGATGGTGCCGTCGTCAAGCTTTTCCACCGCCAGCGCGCAGACCGAAGGGCAATCGTGCGGGCAGACGCTGTAGGCGATTTGGGGTTCGCTTCGCTCGGCCATGGCTCACTCTTAGCGGATTAGGCCGAGGCCTTCAAACGGCAACCGCCCACCCCAAGCGTGCGCTGGCTTGATTTCGTGTTATGGGGTCTCCGCGGCGTGCTTGTCGCGGATCTGTCGAACGCGGGTCTCCATTCTTGTCGCCTCGGTTTCCCGTCCGGTTTCGCGCAGCAGGGCGGCGTAGTTTTTCAGCGTTGCCGCCACGCTCACATGGTCCGGTCCCAAGGCTTTTTCGCGGATCGCCAGCGAGCGCTCGTAAAGCGGCTCGGCATCGGCAAAACGGCCCTGCGCCTGATAGAGTACCGCCAGGTTGTTGAGCACGACGGCGACGCCGGGATGATCCGGACCCAAGGCCATTTCCCGAATCACCAGCGCCTCTTTGAACAGCGGCTCGGCCTTGCCGAACTTGCCTTGATTGTGGAACAACCCCGCCAGGTTGTTGAGGTTGGTGGCCACCTCGGGGTCGCCCCCGTCCAAGGCCTGCTCGCGGATGGCCAGCGCTCGCTTCATGCTCGCTTCGGCCTCGGCGTAACGCTCTTGCCGGGCGTAAAGCAATGCCAGATCGCTGGCGAAGGCCGCCACGTTCAGATGGTTCGGGCCGAACTCCTGCTCGCCGAGCCGCACCGCTCGTTCGGCAGCGGCAACGGCCTCCCGGTAGCGGCCCTGGGCATTGAGTGCGGAGTAGCTCTGGTAGGCGTCGTCGAGCGCCGGGGACTGGCCATAGGCGACGGCGGGCCACATCAACACGGCCCCGAGGACGGGTAAGATCAGGCGGCGGATCGACATCGCGCGCTCCCGGCTTGGGCCCCGTTCCGCCCCGGCGCGGCGGCGGCCCGGGCCAGCGTAGAACAGGCGCCGGCAACAATTCAAACACGAGGGCGGATTACTCCATCAGTAGAAGCGGCTTGGTTTCGAGCGGCCGGTGATCGATGATTGAGGCTGGTCTGTGGCTCAATCACGGTGAGGTTCGGCGATGGCAGAGGATGCGGCCACCAAGTGGCCGAGTGTCGGCACCCGGCGCGATCTGGTGCGGCGCGCCGAGGCGCTTGCACCCGCCCTGAAAGAGCGCGCGCCCATCGCGGACGCCGAGCGGCGCCTGCCGGACGAAACGATGCGCGATTTGGCCGCGGCCGGATTGGCGCGGGTTCTACAGCCCGCCCGTTACGGCGGGGCCGAAGCGCCGTTTGGCGGTCTGGTCGACGTGGTGAGCGCGGCCGCGCGCGCCTGCGCCTCGAGCGGCTGGGTGCTCGCCCAATATGCCGTTCACAACTTCATGTTCGCCCGCTGGCCCGAGCAGGGCCAAGACGAGGTTTGGGGCGAGCGGCCCGAAAGTTTCCTCGGCGGCGTTCTGATTCCGTCGTGCGGACGCTCGGAAGCGGTCGCGGGCGGCTATCGCCTGACCGGCCGCTGGCCCTTCGCCAGCGGCGTTCACGGCTCCGACTGGTGCATGCTCGCCGCGTTCGTCGACGACGAGAGCGGCGGCTCGGCGCCGGAAAACAGGATTCACATGGTGCCCAAGGGCGCCCTCGAAATCATCGATACCTGGCACACCGTCGGTTTGCGTGGCACGGGCAGCCATGACGTCGAGGTCGCGGGCGTCTTCGTGCCCACCCACCTGACACTGCCCATCGAGGACACCAAGGGCGCTGTTTCACCCGGCTCGCAGGTGAATACGGCGCCGCTCTTCAAGCTGCCGAGTTACGCCATGTTCTCGTTTGTCCAAGGCAGCGTCTCGCTCGGGATCGCGGAAGGCGCCTTGGCGGCCTATCTCGCGCAGGCCCGCGACCGCATCACCCGGGTCACGCGCAAGAGCGCGGCCGATTACACCACGACCCAGGTCAAGGTGGCCGAGGCCGCGGCCGCCACCGACGCGGCGCGGACCATCATGCATGCCAGTTGCGACGACGCGATGCGCACCGTCGAGGCCGGCGACACGCCAACCATGCTGCAAAAAACCAAGCTCCGCCGCGACGGCACGTTCGCCGGCGTCTTGGCGGCGCGCGCGGTCGATCTGTTGCTCCAGCTCAGCGGCGGCGCCGCGCTGTACGACAGCAATCCGCTCTCGCGTTGTGGCCGCGACATGACATCGGCACAAGCGCACATCACCCAGAACTGGGACGCCAACGGAGCCACCTATGGGCGCGTGCTGCTCGGCCTGCCCGTGCAGGACCCTGCGCTATAGCGCCGCCCGAATTCACTAGAACTATTCCAGAAAATACGCTCGGACCACACGGGAAATACCCTCGAATATGGCCGCAACTGACATTCCTTGACCGCGGCAAATAGATTTGCGAACTTTGATCTGAAATAGAAAAGAATAGCCTGGTCGAACCCGCCACAAAGCGTCTGAGCACGCGGGCGGGAATGACGCCGGGCCGGCGCGCGACGCGCGCCACGAAAGGGAGAGCGACATGGCTGTTTTGAGCGGCTATTCACAATATGACGGTCTCGGTCTTGCCAAGCTGGTGCGCCAGAACGAGGTTACGCCGAGCGAGCTTCTCGAACACGCGCTCGCGGGTATCGACGCCGTCAACCCGCAACTGAACGGCGTCGTGGCGCGCCTGGCCGATCTGGCCGAGGCGGAAATCGCCGCCGGACTGCCCGATGGTCCGTTCAAGGGCGTTCCCTTCCTCGTCAAAGAGCTCGGGGTACAGGCGAAAGGTGCGCCTTCCCGGTGCGGCAGCAAGCTGACCGAGGACCTTGTCGCCGTCGCGGACTCCGAGCTGATGAAGCGCTTCCGCGCGGCGGGGCTGGTGACCACCGCGATGACGGCAAGTCCGGAATTCGGCTTCAATCCGACTTGCGAATCGGTCTTCTACGGCCCCACGCACAATCCCTGGGATCTCGGCCGCAGCCCGGGTGGCTCGAGCGGGGGCTCCGCCGCGATGGTCGCCGCCGGCGTCGTGCCGGTGGCCCACGCCAATGACGGCGGCGGCTCGATCCGCATTCCGGCCTCGTGCTGCGGTTTGGTCGGCTTGAAGCCGACGCGAAATCGCGTGCCGACGGGGCCCAGTTTCGGCGACTGGTTGAACGGTCTGGCGATCGAATTGATCGTCAGCCGCAGCGTCAGGGACACCGCGGCCATGCTCGATGCCGTGCAAGGCCCCGACACCGGGCCGCCCGATATCATTACGCCGCCGGAGCGCCCCTATCTCGACGAGATGGAGACGCCGCCCGGCAATCTCCGCATCGGCTGGACCGCCACGCCAATCTCGGGCGTGGATGTCCACCCGGACGTGGTCGATGGCTTGCACAACACCGTCAAGTTGATGGAATCGCTCGGCTACGAGCTCGTCGAAGAAAAATTCGATATCGACTGGAACCACTTCTTCGAAGCGCTTCTGACGATTTGGACCGCCTATCTGACCTGGGCGATCGACGCCCTGGCCAACGCGGTGAAGTCCACACCCTCGCTCGAGAACATGGAGCGCGTCACGTGGGAGCTCTACCATCACGGCAAGAGCCTGTCGGCGATGGACATGCACAACGCGCTCGCCAACTTCAACACGGTGAACCGCCAGACCGGCGCGATGTTCGAGCGTTTCGACCTGCTGCTGACGCCCACCATCGCCCAGCCGCCCTTGCCGCTCGGCACGCTCGACCAGAACGCGGTCGGCGTGGACGCGCGGGAATGGACCCGCCAAGTCTTCGATTGGGTCCCCTTTACGCCCTTGTTCAATACCACGGGACAGCCGGCGATCTCGTTGCCGCTTCACTGGTCGCCGGACGGCTTGCCCATCGGCATGCAGTTTGCGGCGAAGTTGAACGACGAGGCGACGCTCATTCGCCTGGCGGCGCAGCTGGAGGAAGCCAAGCCCTGGATCGAGCAAAAACCGCCGGTCTACTTCGCACCGTAAACGAGCCCGCGAAAAAGCGCGTTAACCAAGTTGATCTTGAGGGGCGACGGAACTCGCTGACCAAGCTATTGTAACCGCAAACGCTAAGTGGAATTGTAACAAGATACGCGTTTCCCGCGGCTCAAGATCAAAACGAAAGTTCCGCGGGAAGAAGCAAGAATAGGGAGGACCACTATGAGAATTCGAACCGTACGGCGCGCGCTGGCGTGCGTGGCCGTCGCGGGCGCCCTCGCATTCGGGGCCACCGCATCGAGCGACGCCTCCGCAAAAGGCGGCACGTTCGTCTGGGGCATGTCGAGTGAGATGAGCGTCCTCGATCCGCACGTGGCGTGCGGCTGGCTGACGACCAACGCCATCCACAGCATCTTCGAGGGACTGGTCATGCTCGACCTGACCGACGCCGATGCGAAAACCGCAAATCTGCGGCCGGCCATCGCTGAGTCGTGGGAGGTCTCGGACGACGGCACCGTCTACACCTTCGCGATCCGCGAGAACGTCAAGTTCCATGACGGCACGACGGTCGACGCCGACGTCGTCAAGTGGAACTACGACCGTTTCATGGACTCGGGCGCCGAGCACGCCTACGACCAAGCACAGGCCTATCTGGGCTACTACACCCGTTGGATCAAGTCGGTCGAAGTCGTCGATAGCGCGACCGTGAAGATCACGCTCAACGAGACCAACTACGATTGGCTGCAAATGGGCGTGGTCGCCTGCGGCATGCCGATGATCGTCAGCCCGACCGCCGTCGAGACCATGGGCAACGACGAGTTCGCCCTCAACCCGGTCGGCACCGGCCCGTTCAAGTTTGTCGAGCGCGAGCAAAACATCAAACTGGTGATGGAGCGCTTTGACGACTATTGGGGAAACAAGGCGAAGATCGAGCGCCTCATCTTCCGGCCGTTGCCGGATCAAGCCACCCGCCTCAACGCGATTCGCGCCGGCGAGGTTTCCATGATCATGGAAGCGCCCTGGGACGAGCTGGAAAACCTGGGAGACGAGGGCTTCACCATTACGACGAATGAGAACATTCCGTCGATCTGGCTCTTGTTCTTCAACTTCAAAAACCCGGTCATGCAGGATGTTCGCGTGCGCAAGGCGATCAACCTGGCCATCGATCGCGACGGCATCGCGCATGAGATCCTCAAGGATACCGGGCGCGCCGAAATGGGCATGCTGAGCCCGGGAACCTACGCCTACAAGCCCGGCTATCAGCCGTTCAAGTACGATCCCGAGGGCGCCAAGAAGCTGCTCGCGGAAGCCGGCTA
>JAUVWK010000456.1 GCA_030604165.1 Alphaproteobacteria bacterium
CTGTCGCCCGCGGTCACGATATAGCCTTCCCCATCCATCTCGAGCTGGCCCCGGAACAGCGCCGTGTTCGGCGTGTGCCCAATAGCGACGAAGACACCCTCGACCGGGAGCGCGCGCGCCGCGCCCGTGTTCACGTCCTTGAGACGCAACCCGGTGACCGCCGGCGGTTCGCTCCCGCCTTCGATCTCGTCCACCACGTGGTTCCAGAGCACCTCGATCTTGTCGTTGCCGAAGACGCGCTGCTGCAAGATCTTTTCGGCGCGAAGCGCCTCGCGCCGATGCACGAGCGTCACCTTGGCGGCATGGTTGGTGAGATAGAGCGCCTCTTCGGCCGCGGTGTTGCCGCCGCCGATCACCGCCACCTGCTTGCCCCGGAAGAAAAACCCATCGCAGGTCGCGCAGGCCGAGACCCCGAAGCCCATGAGCTTCTGCTCGCTCTCGAGCCCCAGCCAGCGCGCCTGCGCGCCGGTGCAGATGAGCACCGTATCGCCGACATATACATCGCCCGAATCGCCCAGACATGAAAACGGCCGCCGCGATAGGTCGGCCTTGACGATCACGTCATGCACGATGCGCGTCCCGACATGCTCGGCCTGGGCCTGCATTTGCTCCATCAGCCAGGGGCCCTGGATGGCGGCGGCGAAGCCGGGATAATTTTCCACCTCGGTGGTGATCGTGAGCTGGCCGCCCGGCTCCAGGCCCTGGACCAGAAGCGGCTCGAGATTGGCGCGCGCGGCGTAGATCGCGGCCGTGTATCCGGCCGGTCCCGAGCCGATGATCAACACTTTACTGCGATGGCTGGCGGACATGAAACCCTCGTGGCGTCGCCGACGATGCGGCTCTAAAGCATATCCCACTCGCGTGAAATCGCTCCGGCCCGCTCCCCCTCCCGGCCACCCATGGCAGTGTACGCCTGTGGGTGCTCGGGAGGGGGCGTGGGCCGGTGCCGTTCAAACTCGAACAGCTCTAAACCCGTCTTCTAACATAGGAAGCTCCGGATGGCTCTTGCAAGCGGCGCGCCCGCCGTTGGGCCGCAAATCGCGCTACACCGGCGCCCCGGCCCGGCGCGCGTCGAGCCGGCGGCGCAGCTCGCGTGCGGCCTCCGCCGTGTCGCGCAAGGGCTCGTAACGCCATGCTTCGAGCGTGCCGGTGAAGGGCCGGATGACACCGTCGGCGGCGAGCCCACCGTGAAAACGGCGAAAACGTGCCGAGCCCCGGCCCCGCAACGGCACGACGTAGACCGGCTTGCCGGTGGCACAGGCCTCGGAGACCATGCTGATGGAATCGCCGGTCACCACGAGTGCGTCGGCGCAAGCAAGATAGCCGTGATAGGGGTTCTCGCCCTCGCCGCGCCAGATCGTGGCGGGCGTGCCGGCCAGGGCGTCGCACAAAGCGGTGAAGCTTGCCGCGCCGGTGCGGCGCGACGCGGTCAGCGCGAGACCGGCGCCATGAGCCGCGGCCATGCGCGCCAACTGCCCGCCCAGCCTCGCGGCGTCCGCCGCCTCCAGGCGGTGGCGTCGCGTCGTGCCACCCACCAATACCGCCACCAGCGGGCGCGGCAAATCCGCGAGCGAGGGCCCGAAGCGGCGCGCGGCCGCGTCGAGCCGCGCTTGGTCGATGCGGTGCAACGCGCCACGGGTGACAAACACCTTCGGCCCCGCGAGGCCGTCGTGGCGCGGCGCGATGACCAAATCGAAGCGGCGCGCCGCGACGCGTGGGTCTTGGACGAACACCGTGAATGTCCGGCCCCGGCTCGCCCGGCGAAGCGCCAGCGCCAGCGCGACGCATTTGCGCCCACTCGCGATGAGCAGATCGGGCCAGGGCGGGGCGAGCGTGTCGCCGCCCCGCGCGGCCGCACCGAGCGGCGCCGGCAGCAGCGCCACAGGCAGTAGCGCCGACGGCAAGTAACGCCATGGCGCCCCCACCTTGGCGCGTTTCACGACGGGCTCGATCCCGAGCGCCTCGGCCAGGCCCAAACACTGGTTTTCGGTGCCGGCGAGGCCTTCGCTCAATACCCAGCAGCGCATCGCCCGGCCCATAACGCTCAGGCCTTGATGACGACATCGCGCGGCCGCGCGATCACCGGAACCGCCAAGGCACAGACCACGAGGCCGAGCGCGCTGTACTCCGGCCAGCCCAGCGATTCGCCGAGCACCAGGGCGCCGCTGAACAGACCGACGATCGGGATCGCGAGCGTGCCGATGGTGGCAACGCCCACCGGGAACAGACGGACGATCTCATAATAGGCGTAATAGCAGAATAAGAACGGAATGAAGACGTTATAGACCAGCGCCAGAATTGGCCACAGGCCGGGAAACGGTACCGCGCTGTAGTCCAGCAAGGCGGCGCCGATCAGGATCGGGATGCCGCCGATCAAGGTTTGCCAGCCCACCAGCACCGTGGTCGGGGTCTCCCACGCCACCTTTTTCATAACCACCGTGCCGCAGGCCCACGCCAACGCGCCGGCCAACATCAGCAACGGCCCGACCGGCGCGCCGCCGGTGGTCGCCTCGTCGGTGAGCAAAAGAATCGCCAGGCCCGCCATGCCGAACGCCAAACTGACGATGCGCCGCCAGGTGAGCGCCTCGTGCAGCACCAAGAATCCGAGCGGCACGGTCCACAAAGGCATGGTGTAGGCGATGATGGCGGAGCGTCCGGCCTCGGTGAGCACCACGCCGTAGCCGGTGGCGATGTGCCAGATCGTGATGTTGAAAACCGCCGCCAGCAACAGCGCCGGCCAGTGCCGGCGCGGCACGGCGAGCGAATGACCGAGCATGCGGCTCAACCCGAGCAGCGCGAGCCCGCCGCCGAACAAGCAGATCGCGCGGAAGGTGAAGACCGGGATCGCGGGCATGCCGGTCTTCAGGATCGGCCAGTTGATGCCCCAGAAAACGGTCAACAAGACGAGCAGGACGAAGCCCCTGCGCGGCAGTTCGGTGAGGGCGCGGCCGGGCTTTGTCGTGGCCGGGCCGGCGCCGCGATCCGGTGCGTTCAAGCGCTAGTACCAAGGAGCGGTAATAATGACCCACAGGGATGATTTGTGGGATCGTCCC
>JAUVWK010000318.1 GCA_030604165.1 Alphaproteobacteria bacterium
GCCGGGGGTCGCTATTTACCTTTGCATTTTCAACAACAACCGATGGCGCATTGTATTTGGATAACATATAGGAAGCCATGGCATTGATATTTTCTGTCGTTCCAAAACAGAATGATTTTTCAATTTCACTGATCGCAATCGTTGCAGAATCCCAAAAGATAGAGTGGCTCTCAATCAAGTGTCTGCAACATTCATTACTATTCGTGCAATTCTTTAAATACTGGATGAAGTAGTCTTTGTGCTCGACCAGATATTGTTCACTTTTCCGCGTTCTGTGAATCCAAAAATATTCCGACACGACCCTGTCTATCGGATTTCGGACCAGCGAAACGCGGGAAATCGTCGCAGGCAAGAATTTTGAGAAATTATATTGGCAATGCCCAGCATATACCAATGAGTTCTTTGGGATACTGGATGAATCAAAGGGAAGACGAAATTGCCCAATCATTTCAGGAATGAATGTATGGTTTGCCTTTAATCCTTGGGCCATGGCAAACAAGATGCCCGTAAACGTCGTACCGCCAGTTTTGCCAATATGAAAAAAGCGTATTGCGTTTGTTTCAGCAATATCGCTTCCATACGAACGAATTATTTCTCTTTCAGCGGTTACGATTTTTCCATTTCCTCTCAAATACCTGAACAGTTCTCACAGGCATTCTTCATCTTCGACGTATTGGACCTTAATATCGACCCCTGCCACTGCACGCCAAAAAAGGGGAAATGGAGCGGGCGATGAGATTCGAACTCACGACTTCAACCTTGGCAAGGTTGCGCTCTACCCCTGAGCTACGCCCGCATCCGCTTTAGAATCACCGTGGCCCTGCCTGGACCCGGATATTACGCCATGGCGAGACGCTTTCAAGGCCCCTTCGCCACCCCAACCCGCTTTTCGGCCCGGCAGCGAGACTGGGCGCGGGGCCGGGTTCCGTCTATCATCGCGCCTCGACCTTCACGCATGGTAAAGGGAGCTCATGCCCGCGACGCCGGACGAGCTGTTCGCCCGCTTCGATACGCTTGGAATCGCGTATGAAACCCACCGCCACCCGCCGGTTTTCACCGTCGAGGAGGCGCAGGCCCATTGCGCCCATTTGCCGGGCGCGCATTGCAAAAGCCTGTTCCTCAAGGACAAAAAAGGCCGGCTGTGGCTCGTCGTTGCCCTCGATACTCGGCGCATCGACCTCAAATCGCTGACGCGGGCCATCGGCGCGGCGCGGATATCCTTCGCCAAGCCCGAGCTGCTGTGGGAGGTGCTGGGGCTCACGCCCGGCGCGGTGACGCCGTTCGGCCTGATCAACGACACCACGCAACGCGTCACCGTGGTGCTCGACGCCGAGATGATGCGGGCGGAGCGGCTCAACTATCACCCGCTTGCCAACGACGCCACCACCGCGCTCGGGCCGGACGACTTGCGCCGCTTCATTGCCGCCTGTGGCCACACGCCGCTCGATGTGGATTTCGCCGCGCTGGCGGCCGAAGCCGACCCGATATCCGGCTGAACCCCGGCTGAACCCCAGCGTCAAGGCAGGCTTGCAAGGCCCCGCCCGACCTGCCATTTAATAAAACAACTCGAGCGCAGCAGCGTAACCGTCCAGGAAGGTCCCGATGGAGCAATTGATCGGCCAAGGCTCGGCCCCGGCCGACGTCATCAAAGAGAGCAGCACCGCGAGCTTCGTGACCGACGTGATCGAAGCCTCCAACGAGGTCCCGGTCGTGGTCGACTTCTGGGCGCCCTGGTGCGAGCCGTGCAAACAGCTCGGGCCGCAATTGGAAAAGGTGGTCACCGGCGCCGGCGGCAAGGTGCGGCTGGTCAAGATCAATATCGACGAGAATCCGGAGATCGCGCAGCAGCTCAAGATCCAGTCGATTCCGGCCGTCTTCGCCTTCCGCAACGGTCAGCCGGTCGACGGCTTCATCGGCGCGCAGCCCGAAAGCCAGATCAAAAGCTTCATCGAGCGCCTTACGGGGCCGATCGGACCCTCTCCGGTGGAGCAGGCCCTGGAGCAGGCCAAAGCCGCAATAGATGAGGGCGACTTTCAAGCGGCCAGCAATATCTATGCCCAGATTCTCAAGCAACAGCCCGGCGAGGCCACGGCAATCGGCGGATTGACGCGCTGCTTCGTGGCGCTGGGCCAACTGGATCAGGCGCGCGACATCCTCCAGTCCGTGGACGATACGGTGGGAAAGCACCCGGATGTCGAGGGTGCGCGGGCGGCGTTGGCACTCGCCGAGCAGGCCGCCGATACCGGCGATACGGCGGCGCTCGAGCGCGATTTGGCCGCGGATCCAAACGATCATCAAGCGCGCTACGATATCGCCATGGCGCACTACGCGGCAGGGCGCAACGAAGACGCCATCGACGGGTTGCTGGAGATCGTGCGGCGCGACAGGCAGTGGAACGACGATGGTGCGCGGGCGCAGTTGCTGAAGATCTTCGAGGCGCTCGGCCCAACCGATGCGCAAACCGTCGCGGGCCGTCGCAAATTGTCGTCCATCCTATTCGCTTGAGCGGCGCGGACCGGCAAGATGAGCGGCGCCGACCGCCCCCCGACCACCGAAGACCTGCCGAAAGTCCTGCCGATCTTTCCGCTGACCGGTGTGCTGCTGCTGCCGCGCGGGCGTCTGCCGCTCAATATCTTCGAGCCCCGCTACCTGGAAATGACCGAGGACGCCATGTCTTCGCACCGCACAATCGGCATGATTCAGCCCACCGACCCGCATGACTGCTCGGAACGCCCCGAGGTTTACGAGACCGGATGCCTCGGCCGCATTACCCAGTTTTCCGAAACCGACGACGATCGCTTCCTGATTATGCTGACCGGTACCTGCCGCTTCGACATCGCCCAAGAGCTGCCGCCCGACGGCATTCCCTATCGCCGGGTCTACGCGTCGTACCAGGCCTATGAGGGCGACCTGTTGGAGCCCACGGAATTTCGCCTCGACCGCGAGCGCCTGATGCCAACGCTGCGAAGCTATTTTCAAACCCAGGGCATGACCGCCGATTGGGACACCATCGACCAAACGGCCGATGACAGCTTGCTGACGTATCTGGCGATGATTTGCCCCTTCAAGCCGAATGAAAAGCAGGCCCTGTTGGAGTCCGGCGGCGAGGCGGAGCGCTCGCGAACCATGCTGACGTTGATGGAAATGGCCACGCACGAACGGACAGAGAGTTCCGCGCAACAATCTTTACAATAAAACGGCCGCGGCGTGCGGCCAGTGCAGGAGAGACGACGATGGGCGAAGGCGGCGCAACGGTTGACCCGAAGCTCTTGGAAATCCTGGTTTGCCCGGTCACGAAGGGACCGCTCCGTTACGACGCCAAGGCGCAGGAGTTAATCAGCGAGCAAGCCAAGCTGGCCTACCCGATCCGCGACGGCATCCCGATCATGTTAGCCGAGGAGGCCCGCTCGCTGGACGAGCCCGACGAAGGGTCCGGCCAGCAATCGTCATGAGCTCGCCCTTTGAGACCGAGCATTCGCCCACCGAGTTCCGCTACCGGCAGGCGGAAAAGATCCTGGAAGTCGAGTTCGACGACGGCGAATGCTTTCAATACCCGGCCGAGCTCTTGCGCGTCGAAAGCCCCTCGGCCGAGGTGATGGGCCACGGCAAGGACAAAACCATTGTTGCTGGCCGGCGTCATGTCGGGATCATGGAGATCGAGCCGGTCGGTAATTATGCGGTGCGGATCAATTTCGACGATCTGCACGACACCGGGATCTATACTTGGGCATATCTCCGCCATCTCGGCGAACAGCAGGAAGAAATCTGGGCCCGCTATCTCGAGGCCCTCGAGGAACGAGACCTCTCACGCGATCCCTGAGGCGTTCTCCACGCGCGTGATGTCGCGCCAGCCCACGCCCCCTCCCGACCGCCCATCAAGCGTACACTGCCATGGGTGGCCGGGAGGGCGCGCGGGCTGGCGCCGTCAACGCGGATAACACGCCAACCGCTAGCCGCGACGCTACAACGGCTCGCCCCGGACAAGCCGCGGCAGTTCGCCAACCAGGCCCATGGCATGGCGCATGAAAAGGCGCTTCACCGGCGGCATGCGGTTGATCGCGGCAAGGCCCAACGCGCGGGTCAGTCGTACCGGAGAAACATCGTTCGAAAACAAGCGGTTCAGCCCGTCGGTGACGGCGATCAACAGGACCGTATCGAAGCGGCGCCAGCGTTGATAGCGCGCCAGCACGTCGGCGCGACCGATGTCGAGCCCGAGCCGGTGGGCGTCGACCACCACTTCGGCCAAGGCCGC
>JAUVWK010000201.1 GCA_030604165.1 Alphaproteobacteria bacterium
GGCAGGAGTACGAGGCGATCAACGCGGCCGGCTTCGTCATTCAGCTCGATTGCCCGGACCTGGCGATGGCGCGCCACACCCAATATGCCGAGCTGAGCGACGCCGAGTTCGTCGCCCACGCGGAGCGCCACGTCGAGGTGCTCAACCATGCGCTCGAGAACGTGCCGGCCGACATGGCCCGCCTGCATCTCTGCTGGGGCAACTACGAGGGCCCCCATGACTGCGACATCCCGCTGCACAAGATCGTCGACGTGGTGACCAAGGTGAAGCCCCGGGTGATCTCGTTCGAGGCCTCGAACCCGCGTCACGCCCACGAGTGGACGGTTTGGCGGGACAGCACGATTCCCGAAGACAAGGTGCTCATGCCCGGCGTCATCGATTCGGTTTCCAACTTCATCGAGCATCCGGATTTCGTCGCCGAGCGGATCTGCCGCTTCGCCGATATCGTCGGGCGCGAACGGGTGCTCGCCGGCAGCGACTGCGGCTTCGGCACCTTTGCCGGCTTCGGCAAGATCGACCCCGACATCTGCTACGCCAAGCTCAAGACCCTGGCCGCGGGCGCCAGGGTCGCCTCCGAGCGGCTCTGGTAGCGGCCCTGACCGGGAAGCGGCCGATGGCGGAACTCACAACACTCAAGGAAGCGGTCGAGTATCTGATCCATGACGGCGATACCGTCGCCATGGAGGGCTTCACCCATCTGATCCCCCAGGCGGCGGGTCACGAGGTCATGCGCGCCGGCAAGCGCGATCTGGTCGCGGTGCGCATGACGCCGGATCTGATTTACGACCAACTGATCGGCATGGGCTGCGTTCGTAAGCTCGTGTTCTCCTGGGGCGGCAATCCGGGCGTCGGCTCCCTGCACCGCTTCCGCGACGCGGTCGAGAACGGCTGGCCGAGCGCGCTGGAGATCGAGGAGCGCAGCCATGCAGATCTGGCCAACGCTTATGTCGCCGGCGCCAGCGGGCTGCCCTTCGCGGTGCTGCGCGGCTATGTCGGCTGCGACCTGCCGAAACACGGCGCGCCAATCAAAAGCGTGACCTGCCCGTTCACCGGCGAGGCGCTGGCGGCGGTGCCGGCCGTGCGGCCCGATGTCGCGGTCATCCATGCCCAGCACGCCGATCGTAAGGGCAATGTGCTGATGTGGGGCATCGTCGGCGTCCAGAAGGAAGCGGTGCTGGCGGCCAAGCGGGCGATCGTCACCGTTGAAGAGATCGTCGAGGCGCTTCAGCCCGGTGCTAACGCCGTGGTGCTACCGCATTGGGTGATCGACGCCGTCTGTCTCGTGCCGGGCGGCTGCCACCCGTCCTACGCGCAGGGCTACTCGCGCCGGGACAACGTCTTCTACAAGGCGTGGGAGCCGATCTCACGCGAGCGCGAGCGCTTCTCCGAATGGATGGAGCGACACGTTCTGTCGACCGAAAATTTCGCGGACTACCGGCGCAGCGTCGCGGCGGAGCAAGTGCAGGAGGCCGCCGGTGCCTGACAGAGCTTGGAGCAGCGACGAGATGATGACCGTGGCCGCGGCGCGGCTGCTCGAGAACGGCGCGATTTGCTTCGTTGGCATCGGGCTGCCGAGCGCGGCGGCAAACCTGGCCCGCGCAACGCATGCACCCGAGGTGGTTCTGATTTATGAGTCCGGCCCCATCGGAACCAAGCCGGAGGTCTTGCCGCTTTCGATTGGCGACGGCGAACTGGCCGAGACGGCGGACACGGTCGTCTCGACACCCGAAATATTCCGTTACTACCTGCAAGGCGGGCGCATCGACGTCGGCTTTCTCGGCGCCGCCCAATTGGATCGCTTCGGCAATATCAATACCACGGTGATCGGCGACTACGCGGCGCCTCGTGTGCGTCTGCCCGGCGCGGGCGGCGCGCCGGAGATCGCGGCTTGCGCGGGCGAGGTGCTGATCATTCTGCGCCAGTCCCCGCGCGCGCTCGTGGAGCGGCTCGACTTCATCACCTCCGCCGGCCATCTGGAGGGCGGGGACTGGCGCGCGCGCGCCGGTCTGCCCGGCAAGGGGCCGACGGCCGTGATCACCGATCTGGGGATTCTCAGGCCCGAGCCCGGAACACAGGAGCTCGTGCTGACCAGCGTCCATCCGGGCGCGACGCGATCCGAGGCTGAGGCGGCGACCGGCTGGCCGCTCCGCATCGCGGCGGATTGCGGGGAAACGCCTGCGCCGCGGCCGCATGAGTTGGCCGCGCTGCGCGATTTGCACGAACGCACGGCGCGGGCGCATTCGGCGGCGTGAGCGTGGGGGGCTCGAGGATGCAGGACTTCAACGAACAGACCCATCTCGCCGAGGCACTGGGGCGGCTCGAGGGCGCGTCCGATCCGCGCTTGCGCGAGGTCGTCGCGGCGCTGACCCGGCACCTCTTCGCGTTCGTCCAAGAGGTCGAGCCGAGCGAAGAGGAATGGCTGCAGGGGATCACATTCCTCACCGAGGTCGGGCAGAAATGCGACGAGGTGCGGCAGGAATATATCCTCCTCTCGGATATTCTCGGCGTCACCATGCTGGTGGACTATCTCAACCACGGCAGGGCGGAAGGCGGCACCGAAAGCTCTGTGCTCGGCCCGTTCTATCGCGCGGGCGCGCCGGCTTGCGCCAACGGCGCGAGCATGGCGCGCGAGAGCGGCGGCGAGCCGGTCCTGGTCGCGGGGCGGGTTTTCGATTCAAGCGGCCGGCCGATCGCCGGGGCCAAGCTCGATGTCTGGCAAACCGCGCCCAACGGCATGTATGAGGGGCAAGACCCCGCGCAACCGCCGTTCAATCTTCGCGGTGTGTTCAGCACGGACGACGACGGCCGCTACGCGATCCGCACGGTCAAGCCGGTGAGCTACTCGATCCCCGACGACGGCCCGGCCGGCCGGCTCTTGCGCGCGCTCGGGCGGCATTCCTACCGCCCGGCCCACATCCATTTCATCGTCTCGGCCGAAGGCTATGAACCGGTGATCACGCAGCTCTTCACCGACGACGACGAATGTCTGGACTCGGACGCGGTGTTTGGGGTCAAGGAAAGCCTGGTGATCCACTATGAGCGCGCGCAAGACGGCGACGGCTCGCGGGTCTCCTATGATTTCCATTTGACCGAAGCGGCGTAGGAACCGGCCTCGCACGGTCCTCTTAACACTCCTCACTTGCCTGTGATCGCCGCGACAGGGCTTGGCGCCCCGGGGCCCGCAATTTCTGCTAGTATCGCCCGGTTGGATTTCTCCGTTAGGTGGGAGAGAGCCATTAGACGCGGCAACGGCAGCGGCAACGCCCTCGGCTTTATTGCGGTCGTGGGCGGCTTGATCGGCATGAACTACGCCTATTTTCACGACATCATTTGGAACCGCTTCGAAGGCTGGATCGATCTGGGCTGGTGGTCCCAGCTGGTAATCGGCGTTTGTACTATATTTGTTCTCATTGGCGCCATCCTGATTGCTCGCTCGCGACGGCGCGGCGTTTTCAGCCATTAGCAAATCGCCCCTTTGGGTGGCCCGGCGCGGCCCGCGCCGTTAGGCTTGGCGTGGGTTGAGGGTGTGCGCGCGGCGCGCACCGCTGAGCCGAAGCGGGGGTCGTCATGCGCGCAGCGCGCTGGACGAGAGGGTTCGGACTCGTCGCGGGGCTGGCCATAATGCTGGCCGGCTGTGCGCTGCTCGCGCCGCTGCCGCCGGAGGCGAGCCTGGAGAGCCGGCTGGCGGCGTTGCCGCGCGCCGGCCTGCCGCTCGAACACGACGTCCTGATCCATTGGAACGCCCATCAGGTGCCGTTTATCGAAGCGGCGAGCGACGCCGACGCGGCCTTTGCGCTCGGCCTCGTGCACGCCCATCTCCGGCTCGGCCAGATGGAGCTGCTACGGCGCATTTCCCAGGGCCGCATCTCGGAAATGCTGGGGCCGCTCACGGTCGATATCGACCACTCCCTGCGCATTCTCGATTTCGGCCGCGCGGCGCTCGCGATCGAGGCCGGCCTGGCGCCCGAGACGCGGGTCTGGCTGGAGCGCTTCGTCGATGGCGTCAATCACTATCTGGCGCGCAGCGAGGCGCTGCCGCACGAGTTCGCGGTGCTCGGCCTCGAACCCGAGCCGTGGACGGTGCGCGATCTGCTCACCGTCGGTCGCCTCGCCGCGACCGACGTCAACTGGTTCGTCTGGTTCCGGCTTTGGACGCTGCGCGCGCGGCCCGATTGGCCGGCGCTCTGGGCTCGGCTGGTGCGCGGCGGCGGCGCCTCCATGCCGAGCTTCGCGGCGGGCGACGAACTGGCGGCGCTCACCGAGCTATTGGCCGGGGTCAGCCGCTCGGGCAGCAACACGCTGGTGGTGGCGCCGGCGCGCACCGCCAACGGCGGCGCGTTGATCGCCAGCGATCCGCATCTCGGCTTCGTGCTGCCCAATCTCTGGCTCATCGCCGGGCTCAAGTCGCCGTCCTACCATGTGGTCGGCCTGATGGTGCCGGGCCTGCCGTTTTTCGCCCTCGGCCGCAATCGGCACATCGCCTGGGGCGGCACCAACATGCGCGCGGCCAGCAGCGACCTGATCGACGTCTCGGGCCTGGCGCCGGCGCAGGTGACGACGCGGCGCGAGATCGTGCGCGTGCGCTGGTGGTTCGATTCGGAAGTGGCCGTGCGCGACACCGCGTTCGGGCCGGTGATCTCGGATTCGCCGCTGCTGAAGGGGCCGGACGGCGAGGCGGTGGCGCTGCGTTGGGTGGGGCACCAGGCGAGCGACGAGTTCAGCGCCATGCTAAGGGTCAACCGGGCGCGAAATTGGCGCGAATTCCGCGCCGCCTTTCGCGGCTACGCCGTGTCGGGCCAAAACATGCTGTACGCCGACACGGCCGGCAATATCGGCCAGCTGATGGCGGTTCGCCTGCCGAGCCGCGCCGAGAGCGAACTCCCGCCCATGATCCACGCGCCGGGCGAGGGCGAGGCCGCCTGGGCCGCGCCGGTGGAGGTCGATGGCTTGCCGGCGCGCTTCAACCCGCCCCGGGGCTTTCTGGTTTCGGCCAACAACCGGCCGAGCGAGACGGCGGTCCCGGTGGGCTATTTCTTTTCGCCCGACGATCGCGTGCGCCGCATCACGGCGCTACTGTCGGCGCGCGACGCCATCGCCATGGCCGACGTGCTCGCCATCCAAACCGACGTGTTCGAGCCTACCGCGGCGGCGATCAACGGCGCCGTGCTGGCCGCGCTCGACCGCCTCGGCGCCGAGACCGGCCTTGGCGCCGCGGCCCGCGAGGTGGCCGCCGCCATGCGCGCCTGGGACGGCCGTTATGACGCGAACTCGCGCGGCGCCGTCGCCTACGAGGCCTTCCTGAGCCACTTCATCGCCGGCTTCTACGGCCCGCGTTTTCCCGACGGCGAGCTCTCCGGCTTTACCTCGGTCGCCAAGATGGGGCTGTTTCTGCCCGAGGACATCGCGGCGGCCGAACCGGCGGCGCTCGAGCGCACGCTCGCCGAGGCCCTGGAGAAGGCGGCGCCGGCCTTCGCGCGCTTCGAGAACTGGGGCGAGATGCATCGCCTCGCGCTCGGCCACCCGCTCAGCCGTGTGCCGTTGCTGGGCCGCCGCTACGATGTCGTGGACCTGCCGGCCGCGGGCTCGCGCCAGACCGTGATGAAGACCAATCACGCGCCGAGCGACGAGCGCCACGAGGCCGGTTATGGCTCGCAAGCCCGGCACGTTTCCGACCTTTCGGATCCGGACGAGAACTATTTCGTCCTGCTCGGCGGCCAGGACGGTTGGCTGCGCAGCAGCAC
>JAUVWK010000290.1 GCA_030604165.1 Alphaproteobacteria bacterium
TCCCGGAAGCCGCCCGCGCGCTCGAAAGCGCCGTCCAGGCGGTGCCGAACGACGCCGGGCTTCATTTCAATCTCGCTCTCCTGCGTCAACAGGCGGGCGCCATGGAGAAGGCGGCGGCCAGCTTTGAGCGCGCGCTCGCGCTCGCGCCCGATCTTGCCGAGGCGCACCGCCAGCTCGGCAGCGTCAAGGCGGCGCTCGGCCAGGACGAAGCGGCGGAGGCGCCTCTGAAGCGGGCGCTCGCGCTGCGCCCCGGCGATGCCGAGGCGCGGTTCAACTTAGCCGCCCTGGCGCAGGCGAGCGGCCGGCTGGACGAAGCAGCCCGCCAATATCAGGCGCTACTCGGCAGCCACCCCGAGCATGTCGATGGGCTCAACAATCTGGGCGTGGTGTGGCGGCGCCTGGAACGGCCGGAGGCCGCCGTCCCTTGCTTCGAGCAGGCGCTCCGGCTGCGCCCGGATTACCTCGAGGTGCGCGTTAATCTCGGCGTCGCCTTGATCGCGCTGGGCCGCTTCGATGAGGCCGCCGAAGCGCAACGCGAAGCCATTCGGCGCGACCCGACGCTGCCCGAAGCGCACTTGCATCTCGGCAACGCGCTCAAGGAAGCGGGGCGGCTCGAGGCGGCGGCCGCGGCCTATAACAACGCGCTCACGCAGCGCGCGGACTACGCCGAGGCCCACCTCAATCTCGGTATCGTCCGCGCGCTCCAGCAAAGCGCCGGCGCCGCGATCGAAAGCTTCGACGCGGCGTTACGGATCGACCCGGCCAACGCCGAGGCCCAATTCAACCGTGCCTTGCAGCTCGTGCTCGAAGGACGCTACGCGGAAGGCTGGGAGGCCTATGAATCGCGTTGGCAAACCATCGACAGCCTGCCGCGCGACTTGCCTCTGCCGCGCTGGGATGGCCGCGCCCTCGCTGGCCACCCCATCCTGGTGCTCGGCGAGCAGGGCCCGGGCGATCTGGTCATGTTCGCCTCGTGCCTGCCCGAGCTCCTGGCCGACGCCGGGCCGGCGACGCTGAACGCGGACCCGCGGTTGGTAACGCTGCTGGCCCGCTCCTTCCCCGAGCTCTCGGTGCGCGGCGTCAATTACGCGGCCCCGGTGGAGCCGCCGGCGGCGGGCGCCGACTGCGTCGTGGCGATCGGCTCGTTGCCGCGCCTCTATCGCCGCGACGAGGAGAGCTTCAAGCGAATGCCGGAGCGTTATCTCGAGCCCGACGCACAGGCCGTGGCGCGCTGGCGCGAATGCTTCGCGGCACTGGGGCCCGGACCCAAGATCGGGATTTCATGGCGCGGCGGCGCCACCCACACCGAGCGCCGGCTCCGGGTCATGTCATTGGCCGATTGGGCGCCGCTGCTGCGCCTGCCCGGCGTCCAATTCGTCAATTTGCAGTATGGCGACTGCCGCGAGGAGCTGGCGGCCTTGCGCGCTCAACTGGCCCTCACCGTTCACGACTGGGACGACGCCGATCCGAGCAATGATTTGGACGGTTTCGCGGCCCAGGTGGACGCCCTCGATGGCGTGCTCTCGGTGGCCAACACCACGGTGCATTTCGCCGGCTCGCTGGGCAAGCCGGTGTGGACGCTGGTGCCCGAGGCGCCGAGCTGGCGCTGGCAGCCCGGACGGCCGGATTGTCCGTGGTATCCGACCATGCGCCTGATCCACCAGGGCCGCGGCGAAGCCTGGTCGGCGGTTCTGGCGCACGCCGCCCACACGCTCGAGGCTAATCTGGCAGCGCTGGCCGAGCCGGCCCGGCAGCAATCGACCCGGCAAATAATGACCGGTGGGCAGGAAATGCCTGCCCCAAGCACCGAAAAGCGGCAATAATTTTCCTTTCCCGCCGTTAACCACCCCCCCCGAAAGGGCCGTCAGCCCCGGCCAGAGCGCCTTTGCGGGCACCCGGCAAATCTTGGCATCAAGCTTGCGACTAGAGCCCTGGACACGGCTGTTCCGTGTCCGAGTTGGCAGGTAGCCGACATTCAACATCCATGTAGGAGTACGTAATCATGGCACTCAATCTCATTTCAAACTTCGCGGCCAGCGTTGCCCAGCGCAACTTGGCCCGCACCGACGAAAGGGCTACGGCCTCTCTCAGCAAGCTATCGTCCGGTACTCGCGTTGTGTCCGCTAAGGACGACGCGGCCTCCCTGGCGATTGGTAAAAGCCTCGAGGGCACTGTGGCGGCGCTCAAGACCGCCCAGGGCAACGCCAGTCAGGCGCAATCGATGCTTCAGATCGCCGACGGCGCGTTGTCGACGATCGGCGACATTCTGACCCGAATGAAGGCCCTTGCGGTGCAGGCGTCATCCGGTCAGTTGTCGAGCTCGGAGCGGACCTTCCTGAACGACGAGTTCGTGGTGTTGCGGTCGGAAATCGAGCGTATTGCCCAGGACACGGAGTTCAACGGCACGGCGCTGCTCAACGGCAGCACCACGGCTTCGGCCAGCTCGGTCGGCACCAACATCGCGGCCGCCGACGGTTTCGAGCTGTTCCAGTTCAACACCGCGGCCGACAGCAGCTTCGTCTCGTCCGGCGATACGTTGGAGATCGACTACGACACCGCCACCGATATCCTGACCATCACCAACCAGGTGACGTCATCGACCCAGACGGTCACCGGGGTCTCCAGCGCGCCGGGCGCCGGTACCTTCGATACGATCGACTTCTCCGACTTCGGTCTGTCGATCAAGCTGAACTCGCTCTTCGCGACGGGCACCGGCGTCTCCGCCAATAACGAGTTCATTGTCGCCGGTGGTAACTCCACCACGCTCCAGCTGACGTTCCGCGTCGGCACGGGCACCGGCACGAACGACGAGGTGACCTTCAACCTCGATAAGGCTCGCGTCGCCGATCTGGCGGCGAGTCTCGATACCGACTCCATCGACACGGTTGGCAACACCGAGAACACGATGGGCCGGCTCGACACCGCCATCAGCACGGTGAACGGGATCCGGGCCGACGTCGGCGGCGCGCAGAACCGAATCGGTTTTGCCGCATCCAACCTGGCGGCCAGCGTCGAGAACACCGAAGCGGCCCGGTCGGGTCTGTTGGATTTGAACGTGGCACAGGAAATGACCACTTTCACCTCCGCGCAGATCCTGCTGCAAGCCGGTGTGGCCATGCTCGCGCAAGCGAACCAGTTGCCGGGGAATCTCCTCAGGCTTCTTCAGTAGTCTGCTTTGGGTGGAGGGGGCCAACCCCCTCCACCCACTTTTTTCTCGGCGGGGAACAGCCTTCATTAATTGATTCGAACCCGACGCGCTAGCTCTAGGAGCCCGACGTCGCTATGGCCATCAACCTCGATACCCAGTCGGTCGATAGTACAGGCCGCGTGCAATATTCCGGCCTCGGCACCGGCATCGATTTCTTGTCCGCCGTCGACGGCATCATCGCCGCCAAGCGGATTCCGGTCGACCGGCTCGAGGCGCGGGTCTCCAACAACCTGACCAAGATCACGGCGTTCAAGCTGTTACGCACCAGCCTCAACGCGCTGCAAACCGCGATCAGCCGCATGACCGGCGCGGTCAGCTTCGACGACTCGAACAACGTGTTCGCCGCGAAAAGCGCCTTCGCCAGCACCAGCCGCAGCGACGGAACGACACCGACCAGCGCCGCCAATTTGCTGGGCATATCCGTGGACAACAGCGCCTCCGTGGGCACCCATACGATGGAGCTCCGGCGGGTCGCCACCGCGCACAAGATCTCGAGCTCGACCTTTGCCAGCACGGCCACCGCGCTCAGCATTTCCGGCACCATGACCGTCGCCGGGCCCAACGGCAGCTCGTCGATCACCGTGCAATCGGCCGACACGCTTGCCGATATCCGCGATCGTATCAACAACGCGAACACCGGCACCACGGCCACCAAGATCACGGCCAGCATCGTTTCGATTTCCAGCACCGAGCACGTGCTGGTGCTGACCAATGAAGAGCTCGGCCAGGGAATCAACGTCTTCGATAGCGGCTCGGTGCTGTCCGGCCTTGGTCTATCGAGCACCAACGGCGTTCAATCCATCAGCAATGGCCTCGCTAGCGGCAGCAAGGTCGGGGCCGCGGAAGGCTTCTCGCTGTTCAATCTCTCCAACACCGAAGGCGACAGCTCGTTTCTGATCAGCTACGACAGCAGCACCAATGCGATGACGCTGACCCGCGGCGACGGCGAATCCGATTCCGCGACCGTGGCGGCGGGGACGATCTCGTCTGGGGATACCGAAACGCTGACCTTTCAGAAGTTCGGCGTCTCCCTCCTGATCGACGACAGCTTCTCCAAGAGCAGTGACATCACGGTCACCGCCGACGCCTCGTCGGTCACCGGCGGCAACGGCACCATCACCGATTCGACGATCAAGATTTCCGATAGCTCCAAGGATATCTCGGGCATCACGACGGAAACCCTCACCTTCGGAAATCTGAGCGTAGCCACCGCCATCTCGATCACCAGCGGCAGTTTTACCGGCAGTTTCGACGGCA
>JAUVWK010000365.1 GCA_030604165.1 Alphaproteobacteria bacterium
CGGCGGCATCAGGGTCGACGACCGCTTGCGCACCAGCAAGCCGCGCGTCTATGCCGCCGGCGACATGACCGGAAGGGATCAGTTCGTCTATATGGCGGCATACGGCGCCAAGCTCGCAGCGGAAAACGCCCTGAACGGCGACGCGCTGCGTTATGACAACACGGCCATGCCCGCGGTGGTGTTCACCGACCCGCAGGCCGCCAGCGTCGGCCTCACCGAAGCCGCGGCCCGCGCGCGGGGGCTGGCGGTCATGACCTCGACGCTGGCGCTCGAGCACCTGCCGCGCGCGCTCGCGGCCCGCGATACGCGCGGTTTGATCAAGCTGGTGGCGGAGCAGGGGAGCGAGCGCTTGCTCGGCGCCCACATCCTGGCGCCCGAAGGCGGCGACAGCATCCAGACGGCGGCGCTGGCCATCAAGCACGGCCTGACGGTGCGCGACCTCGCCGCGACCATCTTTCCCTATCTGACCACGGTGGAGGGCCTGAAGCTCGCGGCCCAGGCGTTCCACAAGGACGTCAGCAAGCTGTCTTGTTGCGCGGGGTAACGCCGCGCGCCGTTTAGGAGGCTGGTATGAAAAACGCTCCCTTGGTGCTGCTCCTGATCGCCGCGCCGGCGTGCTGCATCTTGCTGCCGTTGATTGTGGCCGGAGCGCTGGCCGGCGTGGGGGCATGGTTTCTCGACGGTCCTGGCCTCTGGCTGGTCGGCGGCTGCTTGGCCATGGGCTTGGGATACCTCGCTTGGCGCCGGCGCATGGGGCGCCCGGTGGCAGACCGCGACGCGGTTTCCCGCGAGAGAAACGTCGAATCATGAGAGTACTTGCCGGGCTTGCACTGGGGCTGGCGGTCTTCTTGAGCGCGCCGGCGCCGCCCGCATGGGCGGAGATGGTCAATTATCGCTGGGTAACCGCCGGCGAGGGAGAACCATCGGACTATCTGGCCGTGATCGACGATGACAAGGACTCGCCGTCATATGGGGCCATCCTGGGCAAGGTCGAGATAGACTCCGCAGGTCACATCCCTTACGCCCTGGCGTTCACGGATGATGGCACGAAGATTTGGGTGACATTGTTCCGGTCGGACCGGATATTCATCTTCGATGTCGCGTCCGACCCGATGGACCCGCAACTCGCCCAGGTCATTGACAATGTTCTCGAGTTGACCGGATTCAGCGGACCCTACGCGCCTTCGCCGTACGACTTGATTCCAGGGGAAATGATCGTCAAATTTGCTTCGGGAGGCGACGGCGCCGGCGGAGTCGGCGAATTCACCAACGACGGCGAGCTTTTGGCTGCAGTCGTCGGGACCGAGCCCGGCCTGGCGAGTTGTTGCCCGTTGCTTAAAGGCTCGGAGAGCCAGGACTCCGCCCAAGCGGAGCGATGATTCGTCGGCGCGGCCGCTTGTTGTGGAATGGGGCGATCACGGCCTGTTATTAACTGGTTATGACAGTGTTTTAATGCATCGCATTAAGACGCTCGAAGCCGCGCTCGAGATCCTCGATCAGGTCGTCGGCGTCTTCGAGGCCGGCGTGTATGCGCAGGCAGGGGTAGCGCGGGTCCCACTCGCTCACCGCGCGCATCTTGTGCGGCTCGGTCGGGATCGCCAGGCTCTCGTAGCCGCCCCACGAATAGCCCATGCCGAAGAGCTCGAGGCCGTCGAGCATGGCGGCAACCGCCTGGTCGGAGACCGGCTCCAATACCCCGCCGAACAAACCCGAGGCGCCCGAGAAATCGCGCCGCCAGAGCGCGTGGCCGGGGTCGTTCGGCAAAGCCGGGTGCAGCACGCGCGAGACCTCGGGGCGCGCGCCGAGCCAACGGGCGAGGGCGAGCCCGACCTCTTGATGGCGGCGCAGGCGAACGCCCAGCGTGCGCAAGCCACGCAGGCCCACATAGCAATCGTCGGGGCCGGGGCTGGCGCCGAGCTCTTCCGCGGCGAGACGTACCGTTCGGTAGGTTTCCGCCGTGGTCACGACGAGCCCGAGCATGGCATCGGCGTGGCCGACGATGTATTTCGTGGCGGCTTGGACCGAAACGTCCACGCCATGGGCAAAGGGCTGAAAAAACAACGGCGAGGCCCAGGTGTTGTCCATGATCACCACGGCGCCGGCCGCGTGGGCGGCCTTGGCGATGGCGGGGATGTCCTGCACCTCGAAGGTCAGCGAACCCGGCGATTCGGTGAACACAACCTTGGTGTTGGGCTGGATCAGCGCGGCGATGCCGCCGCCGATCAGAGGATCGTAGAAGGTATGTTCGACGCCGAAGCGCGCCAGCGTGTGTTTCGCCAGCGCGCGGGTCGGGCCATAGGCGTTATCCACCAGCAGCAAATGATCGCCGGTCTTCAAAAAGGCGAACAAAGCGGCCAGCACCGCGGCCTTGCCGGAACCGAAGGCGATGGCGCGGTGGCCGCCTTCGAGGGCCGCGACGGCCTCTTCGAGGGCAAATGTGGTCGGCGTGCCGTGGCGGCCGTAAAAGACCTCGGTGAAACGGCTGTCGCGTGCGTTGTTGAGCGCCGCCACGGTCGGGAACAACACGGTCGAGGCGTGATAGACGGGCGGGTTGACGATGCCGAAATTGGCCTGCGGGTCGCGCCCGGCGACGGAGAGCAGGGTGTCGGGCTTGTAACGCTTTGGCTTGGCTTTGGTCATCGCCGATGAGGCCCCCCCGAGTTCGCCTGGCGGCGCGGTGGCATGGCCCCCGGCCGAAAGCTAGTATGACACGGCGGGTCGCGCGACGCAGCGCACGACAGGCCCAATAAGAACGGGAGAGAGAGGTTCGGTGATGGTCCAGACCAAGCGGCGCCACGTTCCCATCAATCTTCGGCAAAGCGGCGACTTCGAGGCCAAGATGCTGCTCTCGACCCGGGTACGCAAATCGCCCTACTTCCATTTGGCGAAGCAGGCCGGTTGCTGGTGCTACACGGTCTATAACCGCATCTATCACCCGCGCGCCTATATCCCGCTCGAAGACGGCGGGCTGCTCAAGGAATATGAGTTTCTCACCGAGCACGTAACCATGTGGGACGTGGCGGTGGAGCGCCAGATCGAGGTGACGGGACCGGACGCGGCCAAGTTCGTGGACTTGGTGATCACCCGCAGCGTGGCCAAGGTGGAGGTTGGCAAGGCGCGCTATGTCATCCTCTGCAATCTCTATGGCGGCATCGTCAACGATCCGGTGCTGCTCCGCCTCGAGGAGGATCGCTTCTGGTTTTCGCTCGCCGATTCCGATGTCGGCCTCTATCTGCAAGGCGTCAACGCGGCGGCGAAGATGGCCGTAGAGATCAACGAGATCGACGTCTGCCCGGTGCAGATTCAGGGGCCGAAATCAGAGGCCCTGCTGGCGAAGCTGGTCGGCCCGGAAATTCACGAGGTGCCCTATTATGGGCTCTTGCGCGGCAAGCAGGTGGGCGGCTGCGACGTGGTGATTTCGCGCTCGGGCTTTTCGGGCGAGGCGGGCTACGAGATCTACCTCTATGACGCGACGCGCAACGCCGACGCGATGTGGAACGCCGTGCTGGCGGCGGGCGAGGAATTCAGTTTGAAGGTCGTGGCGCCCGGCCATATCCGCCGCATCGAGGCCGGTATATTGAGTTGGGGCCAGGACATGGATATCGAGACCAACCCCTACGAGGTGGGCCTCGGCTGGCAAGTGGACCTCGACAAGGCGGATTTCATCGGCAAGGACGCGCTGGCCAGGATCAAGCAGGAAGGCGTCACGGA
>JAUVWK010000368.1 GCA_030604165.1 Alphaproteobacteria bacterium
CCGCCGGCGCCGACATTCGGATCTACGATCCGGAAGGCATGGCCGAAGGGCGCGCCGTGCTCGACGGCGTGACGTGGAGCGAGAGCGCCTACGGCGCGATGGACGGTGCGGACGCGGTGGTGATCCTGACCGAGTGGAACGAGTTTCGGGCGCTCGACCTCGAACGCGTCAAGACCCTGCTCAAGAGCCCGCTCATCGTGGATCTACGCAATATCTACAATCCGGCCGACATGGCCGCGCGCGGCTTCTATTACGTGAGCGTGGGCCGCGCCGCCACCCGGCCCGACGGCGGTGTCGCCACCGTGCAAGGCGGCGGCGCGCGATGAGCCGCGGTTCCGGATTGGCGCCGTCGATCCTGCGCGAGTACGACATTCGCGGCACCGTGGGAGAAACCTTGGACACCGCGGACGCCGCGACGATCGGCCGCGCCTTCGCCAATGTGGTCACGGAGGCAGGCGAGGGCAGGCGCGTTTGCGTCGGCTTCGACGGCCGCCTCAGCTCTCCCACCCTGGAGGCCGCGTTGGTCGACGGGCTGCGCGCCGGCGGCATGGAGGTCTTGCGGATCGGCCTCGGCCCGACGCCCATGCTCTATTTCGCCACCCACCGCTTGGCCGCCAATGGCGGCATCATGATCACCGGCTCGCACAATCCGCCCGAGTATAACGGCTTCAAGCTGATGCTCGGGAGCGCCTCTTTCTTCGGCGACGACATCCAACGCCTCGGTGAGATCGCGGCGCACGGCGACTTTGTCACCGGATCGGGAACCGCGGCCGAGGTCAATGTGCAGGACGACTATGTCGCCTTTCTCGCCGAGACTGGCGCCGGCGCCGCAGCGTTAAAGGTGGCCTGGGATACCGGCAACGGCGCCGCCGGCGATGTCGTACAGCAGTTGACGAAGCGGATTCCGGGCACCCATGTGCTGCTCAATGCCGAGATCGACGGCACCTTCCCGGCGCATCATCCCGATCCCACGGTGCCCAAGAACTTGGCGCAATTGATCGAGACCGTGCGTGCGGAAGCGTGCGACTTGGGCTTCGCGTTCGACGGCGATGGCGATCGCATCGGTCTCGTCGACGGTGAGGGCTGTATTCTTTGGGGCGACCAGATTTTGGCCTTGCTGGCGCGCGATGTCCTGCGTGAGCGGCCCGGCGCCACGATCATCGCCGACGTCAAGGCAAGCCAGGTGCTGTTCGACGAAGTCGCCCGACTGGGCGGCAAGCCCTTGATGTGGCGCACCGGCCACTCCTTGATCAAGGCCAAGATGGCGGAACTGGGGGCGCCGCTCGCGGGCGAAATGAGCGGCCATATATTTTTCGCCGACCGCTATTACGGCTTCGACGACGCGCTCTATGCGGCGCTGCGCATGCTGCTCACGCTGACGCGCGAGGGGCAGAGCCTGGCCGCCTTGCGCCGCTCGTTGCCGCGCCGCGTGAACACGCCTGAGCTCCGCTTCGATTGCGCGGACGCGCAGAAGTTCGGGGTCGTCGACCAGGTGCGCGCGCGCCTCGCCGGCGGCGACGCCAAGGTCAACGGCATCGATGGCGTGCGCGTGCAGACAGAGGACGGCTGGTGGCTGTTGCGCGCCTCGAACACGCAGCCCGTGCTGGTCGCGCGCTGCGAGGCCGACGACGAGGCCGGCCTCGAGCGCCTGAAGGCCGACCTTGTGGCGCAGCTAGAGGCCTGCGGGGTCGAACCACCGCGCTTCTAGATCATCTCGCCGACCGGCCGCGTGCACGCGGCCCCGTGCGGCCCGGGAGAGGCCCGGGAGAGAAGGGATTTGCTCTGTGTCGGACGATATCTGTTTTCTCACGGCGACGGCGCTGCTGGAGCGCTACCGCGGCGGCACGCTTTCGCCGCTCGAGGTCACACAAGCGGTCCTCGCACGCATCGACGCGCTCAACGGCAAGCTCAACGCGTTCTGCCTGCTCGACCCCGAGGGCGCGCTGGCGGCGGCCAAGGACTCGGAGGCGCGCTGGCACAAAGGCCAGCCTGTCGGGCGCTTGGACGGCGTGCCCACGACGGTCAAGGATGTGGTTCTCTCTGCCGGCTGGCCGACGCTGCGCGGCTCGAAAACGACTTCGCCGGACCAGCCATGGGAGGAAGACGCGCCGGCGGTGGCGCGCTTGCGCGAGCACGGCGCGGTGCTGCTCGGCAAGACCACGACGCCCGAGTTTGGCTGGAAGGGCGTCACCGACAGCCCCCTGACCGGAATTACGTGCAATCCTTGGCATCTCGACCACACGCCCGGCGGCAGCAGCGGCGGCGCGGGCGCGGCGGCGGTTGCCGGTCTCGGCGCGCTCCATATCGGCACCGACGGCGGCGGTTCGATCCGCATCCCCGCGTCGTTCAGCGGCGTTATCGGCCTGAAGGCGAGCTTTGGGCGCGTGCCGACCTATCCGCCGAGCCCCTTTGGCACGCTGTCGCATTTGGGCCCTATCACGCGCAGCGCCGCGGACGCCGCTCTCATGTTGAGCGTGATGGCGCAACCGGATTCGCGCGACGCCCACGCTCTGACCTACGACGCGCGCGATTATCTTGCGGTGCTCGACGGTGGCGTCGCCGGCATGCGGATCGCGTTCAGCGCCGACCTCGGCTACGGCCAGGTTGACCCGGAGGTGGCTGAACTGGTCGCCGCGGCAGCGCAAACATTCGCCGCTCTCGGCGCCACGGTGGCGCCGGCCGATCCCGGCTTCGACAATCCGCTGGCGCTGTTTCGCGTCTTTTGGTACGCGGGCGCCACTCACCTGGTGAAGGCCATCGACCCCGCGCGTCGGCACCTGCTGGACCCCGGACTGGCCGCCACCGCGGCGGAAGGCGAGCAGATCGGGATCGCGGACTATTTCGATGCCATGACGGCGCGGGCCCGATTTTGCGCCCGCTTGCGCGCCTTCCACGAACGTTTCGAGCTCCTGCTGACCCCGACCATGCCGTTGCCCGCCTTTCCGATCGGCAGCGACACGCCGATCGGTCCCGACGGCAAGCACTGGGACGACTGGAGCCCGTTCACCTTTCCCTTCAATCTATCCGGTCAACCGGCCGCCTCGGTGCCGTGCGGATTCACGAAATCCGGCCTCCCGGTGGGACTGCAGATCGTCGGGCGCAATGGCGATGACGTTGCGGTTTTGCGGGCCGTTCGGGCCTTCGAGCAGGCCCATCCCGAACACCTGAAACGGCCGCCGATCGACCCCGCGTAGCGGGTGCCGCTTAATCGGAAACCGCTCTAATTGAGTTTTTTGGGCGACAGCACCGTCTTGTGCGGGAATTGGGCCTGGACCGACTCGAGGCGGAGCGGCACCTGAACATATTGCCCGCTTTGCCACAGCGGCACCTGGTCCAAGAACGCGCTGCTGCGAAACCAGCCGTCTTGGCCGCCCAGCATGACGAAATAATTGCTGTCCATGTCGGACAGATCGGAAATGTGCCGGGCGTTGGCGCCGTAGGCGGTGAAATGGCGTTCGTCGGTGGAGCCGTGGGCGCTTTTCATGACCGTGTCGCTACTGCCGCCGATCGGGTGATCGCCGAAGCGGTAGCGCCCACCGACGACCGGCAAGAACGCGAGCGGATGGGCCAGCCTGATCTGGTGCATATCGCCCCAGTCGACGAAGTCGTTCAATTGCGGCGCGGCGCGGACCAAGGCGTCGCGCAGATTCTGGCGTAAGATACCCGGGTCGATACGGTCGAG
>JAUVWK010000405.1 GCA_030604165.1 Alphaproteobacteria bacterium
CCATGAAGATCAGCGACTTCACCGGCAATATGCAGACGCTGGTCGAGCGCGGCGAAGTTCATTGCGGCGTGCAGTGGGAGGGCGAGGTTTACCTGCAAATGGACAAGGGCGTCTCCGTCAAGCCCTACATTTGGACCGAGCGCAAGCCCATCCTGACGCAGACCAAGACCATCAGCCGCTACTCCGAGCCCGTGCAGAAGAAGCTCGCGCTGGCGCTGCTGAACCACACGCTCGATCCGGGCTATCTCGAGAAGGCCGGCGCCACATTCTATCTGCGCCCCGGCAACAGCAAGGCGGTGATTCCCGAGGCGCTGGCGGCCAAGGGCGTGACCAACACGGCCGACGCCATGAAGGGGCTGTGGATTCCGGATTGGAATTGGTATGTCGACAACGACGATGACATCACCGAGACCGTGAGCGAGATCTTCGCGAGTTGAGCCGGCGCGATTTTGCTGAGGTGGCGGGGCCGGTAATACCCGGTCCCGCGTATCTTCCGAGGGTCTCATGAGGAGAGCGGGATAGCGACGTGTCGGATGTCGAGCTGATCGGTCTGTCGAAACGCTATGGCGACACGCTCGCCGTGGACGATGTCAGCCTCAAGATCGAGGAGGGCGAGTTCTTCTCGCTGCTCGGCCCGAGCGGCTGCGGCAAGACGACGACGCTGCGCATGGTGGCGGGCTTCGTACGGCCCAGCGCCGGCGACGTCGTGATCGGCGGCAACGCCATGACCGGCCTGCCGCCGGAGCGGCGCGGTATCGGCATCGTGTTTCAGAACTACGCGATCTTTCCGCACATGAACGTGTTCGACAACATCGCCTTCGGCCTGCGCATGCGCAAGGTGTCGCGCAGCGAGATCAGGCGCCGGGTCGGTGCGGCGCTGGACCAGGTCAATCTTGACGGCTACGAGCGGCGTTACCAACGCGAGCTCTCGGGTGGCGAGCAGCAGCGGGTGGCGCTGGCCCGGGTGCTGGTCACCGAGCCTCGCATTCTGCTGCTCGACGAGCCCTTGAGCGCGCTCGACAAAAAACTCCGCGAAGAGATGAAGTATTGGATTAAAGAATTACAGCAATCGCTTAAAATTACGACGATTTATGTGACGCACGATCAGAGCGAGGCGCTCACCATGTCGGATCGCATCGCGGTGATGAACGAAGGCCGCGTGGTCCAGATCGGCTCGCCCGAAGAGATCTACGAGCACCCGGCCGATCGCTTCGTCACCAGCTTTATCGGCGAATCCAACATCCTCGCGGCGCGCGTGGTGGGGCTCGAAAACGACAATTTCCGCCTCGCGATCGGGCCGTTCGAGGTTGCCGCGCCGCGCCGCGACGGGGTCGCGGAAGGCCAGTCGGTCTCGTTGGTGGTGCGGCCCGAGCGGGTCTTGCTCGCCCACGAAGCCGACCACGCCGACGTGGCCTTGCGCGCCACGGTCGAGGGCAAGAGCTACCAGGGCTCGCTGGTGCGCTATCGCCTCAAGCTCGCCGATCAGATCTTCGTCGCCGAGGTGCCCAACCGCGCCGACCGCCCCGCGCTCGACGTCGGCGCGGAGATCGTGGTGGGCTGGAACGCCGCCAGCACCGAGGTGCTGACGGATTGAGGGCGGGGGGCGCCACGCCTCACCACGGCAGCTCGACCGCCTCGGTGAGGAAGGCGGTGAAGGGCGCGGCCGTGCGGCAGAGCTTGGCGAAGCGCGGCAGGAAATCCGGCGCGCAGGCCTCGGCCTCGGTGAGCGGCGTCACGACGATGAAATCTTTGCGCCTCAAATCCTCGATCAGCGGGTGCTCCGGGTCGTAGCCTTTCGGCGCGCGCTTGAGCGAATCGCCGCCGAGCGAAAAGACTTTGCTCAGCGCCTTGGCCGAAGTGATCCGCTGCCAGCTCTTGGCATCGGACGCGATCGCCGCGCGAATTTTCGCCAAGGTCGCCGCATCCGGGTGCCAGATGCCCGAGGCGGCGAACACCCCGTCCGGCTCGAGGTGGAGGTAGAAGCCCGGCGCGTGCACGTCCTTGGCGCGGGCGTGGCGGAAGTGGGCGCCGGCGGTGGTCTTGTAGGGGGTCTTGTCCTTGGCAAAGCGCGTGTCGCGGTAGATGCGGAACAGCGAGCCGCCGACGGGGCGCGGATCGGCGACGAAATGCGGGCTGATGGCGTGCAGGTGGCGTTCGAAATCGGCGATGAAGCGCAGCATCGGGTCGCGCACCTCGGCCTCGTAGCGCGCCTTGTTGGCCTTGAACCATTCGCGCTTGTTGTTGCGCTTGAGCGCTTGCAGAAACTTGAACAATTTCTCGTCGAAATGGGGTGTGGCGGCCGTCATCGGCTCCTCGCGCGTTGGCGTGGGCGCGGCAATACCGCTCCTAGGTTTCATGATCGGCGTATCCCTGCGCTGATCCGGCATAGCGTAAGCCGGCGCGCGGTTATTGCCAAACCTCGCGTGCGACGCGCAGGAAGTTGCCGCCGAGGATGGCGCGCAGGTCCGCCTCGCCATAGCCGCGCGCCAGCAGGGCCTCGGCGATGGCCGGGATGCGCTCGGGCTCGACCATGCGGATGCCGGTGTTGTAGCCCATGCCGGCGGGAAAGCTGTGCCGCTGGCTAAGCACGAAGGCATCGAGCTCGGCCTGGTCGAAGGCGTAATCGAGCCCGAGCCCGACATGGTTCGGCCCGACCAGCTGAACCGCGTAGTCGATATGGCGCACGATGGCCGCGGTGCCGGCATCGTTCTCGCCCAGGAAGATGCCGATGCCGTTGATGCCGACGACGCCGCCGCTGGCGGCGCAGGCGCTGAGCACCTCGTCCGGCACGTTGCGGGGGTGGTCCTTGAGCGCGCGCGGGTTGGCGTGCGACAGGATCACCGGCTTGGGCGAATGGGCCATCACGTCGAGCGCCGTGCGATAGCCGGTGTGGCTGCAGCACGCCACCATGCCGACCCGCGCCATCTCGTCCAAGACGCGCCGGCCGAACGCGCTCAGGCCCGGGTCGTCGTCGTGGCAACCGCCGCCCACCGCATTGTTCTTGTTGTAGGCCATCAGCATCCAGCGCACGCCGAGGTCGTAGTAAAGGCCGATCAGGCTGAGCTGATCGTCGATGGCGCGCGCGCCCTCGATGTCGAAGGCGACGGCGAGCTTGCCTTCGGCCTTGGCGCGCAGAATCTGCTCGACGCCGAGGCCGAGAACGTAATGCTCGGGCCGCGCTCGCAGCCAAGCGCGAAAATAGGCGACCATGCGCAGATGGTCCTGCCAGGGCTGCTCGCCGAAGCCGATATGGATCGAGACGAAATCGACGCCCGCGTTGCGGTAGCGGGCGAGCTGGGGCAGAAATTCGGCGTCGAGCCTGAGCGGCATGCAGCCGTGATTGTCCCAGACCAGGGCGTCGGCGACGATGCGGGCGGCCGCCGCGCCGACGCCCCAGG
>JAUVWK010000325.1 GCA_030604165.1 Alphaproteobacteria bacterium
CCACTTGTGCATAAGGCGAGGCGATACCGTTTATCGCGCCACAACAATAATCCTGACCTCGGCTGGCGAAATGGCCGACGGTGCAGGAGCGGGTTTCGTGTGCAATGGGTTGGGGTGGAAGACGCTAACATGGCTAGGACCAAAGCTGCTTCGAAGAGCAAGACCAGAGCCAAGACAGCAACCAAGCGGGCCGCGGCAACGCCGAAGAAGGCGACGAAGCGCGGCGTGGCCGCCAAGAGCGCCGGAAGAACGAGAGCATCAAGCATCAAGGCTGCGGCCAGACCCAAGGTCAAAGCCAAGCCCAAGGCTGCTTCGAAGCCTAAGGCCAAGGCCAAGCCTAAGGTCAAAGCCAAGCCCAAGGTCAAGGCAAAGCCCAAGGCCGCTTCGAAAGCCAAGGCAGTTTCGAAGATGGCGGGATCCCGGGCGAGCGCCCGGAGCAAAAGTTCCGCCCGCGCTGGCACGGCCACGGCGCGCCAAAGGGCGGTGAAATCGAGCCCCGCCGCGGCGCCCCAGCGTGCCCCTAAGGCAAAGCCCGCAGTCAAGCATGGAACAGCGGCAGTTTCGCGGGCGGCGCAAGACGCAACCAAGCGGGCGAGACCGACGGCCAAACGCAAAGCCGTGGCCAGGCCGAAACCGCCCGAAATGCCGAAACCCAAGCCGCTGCCGCAAAAAATGCTGGGTTTCGCCACCGGCGACTACGTGGTGTACCCGTCTCACGGCGTCGGCCGGATCGTCAAAATCGAGGAGCACAGCATCGCGGATACCATGCTGCAGGTGTTCGTGATCTCATTTGTAAAAGAAAAAATGACGCTGCGCGTGCCGGTCGGTAAGGCCGCGACGGCAGGCATGCGCCGGCTCAGCCCACCCAAGGTGATGGACGCCGCAATCACCACGCTGCAGGGGCGCGCCCGCACGCGGCGCGTCATGTGGAGCCGCCGCGCTCAGGAATACGAGGCCAAGCTGAATTCGGGCGACCCCGTGGCGATCGCAGAGGTTGTGCGCGACCTCCACCGCAACGTTGGCCAGCCCGATCAATCCTACAGCGAACGCCAGATGTATGAAGCGGCGCTCGAGCGCTTGGCCCGCGAGTTTGCGGCGGTCGAGAACACCAATACCGAAGAGGCGACGGAGAAGCTGGAGAACGTGCTCCGCGCCGCATAGCCCCTGGAGACGGCGGCGATGGAGCGCGTCGACCGCGAAAAATTCGTCATTGTCCGTGGCGCGCGACGCGTTTGGGCCATCGGTGCAATTCACGGCGAGGCAGAGCGGTTGGTCCGGCTGCACGAGCAGCTCGGCGAGCGCTTCGCGCCGGGGGACCGCGTCGTCTATCTCGGCAACTTTCTCGGCCACGGCCCGTGGATCCGCGATACCGTGGACGAGCTCATCCTGTTCCGGCGCAGCCTCCTGGCGCAACCCGGCATGATGGCGTGCGGCGTCGCCTACTTGCGTGGCAGCCAGGAGGAAATGTGGCACAAGCTGCTGCAGCTCCACCTCGCCATAGATCCGCCCCAGGTGATTCGCTGGATGATGGATCACGGGGTGTGTGCCACCCTCGAGGCGTATGGCAGCACGGAGGACATCGCGCTCACGCGCGCGCGCTCCGGCGCGCGTGACCTGGCCCGCTGGACCAACGAGCTGCGCGAGGCCATGCAGCGCCGACCGGGACATGTCGAGCTCATGACGGCCCTGCGCCGCGCCGCTTTCACGGCCGAAGGTTCGCTGCTCTTCGTGCATGCGGGCATCGATCCGACGCGCCCACTCGATGCGCAAGAAGACACATTTTGGTGGGGCGGCGCCGGCTTTGCCGACCTTTCGCAGCCCTATGGCGGATTCACAAAAGTGGTGCGCGGCTTCGATCCGACGCACCCGGGCATCAGAATCAGCGGCCACACCGCCACGATCGACGCCGGGGCCGGATTTGGCGGCCCGCTCGCCGCGGCTTGTTTCGATCTCGAGGGCGAGCTGGCCGACCAGATCGAGTCTTAATATCAAGGCACTGCGATAAATCCTACCAAGCAGCGCCCGGTCGGCCCAGCTTCCGATATATGGTTAACAAGGGTTAACACATCTGTGATGCGGCGCTATTCATTGTGCGTTGCGAAGAATCCGCTCGCCCTCTATATTAATTAAAATCATTCTAATGTAGCTCCGCGGCCGCGTAACCCTTCATGCGGTACCCGGCCGGGATAGGCGGTCGATATGGCAATTTCAGACACTCCCCACAGCCGACAGGCAGAGCGCCGTTTCATCAAGGCATCCATCCGCGCCCCGCTCCTCTCGCGGGAACGGGAGTTCGAGCTCGCTACCCGGTGGCGCGATCAGGAAGACGAAGCCGCGCTGCACGAGCTGGTCATCGCCTATACGCGCCTGGTGATCAGCACCGCGTCGCGTTTCCGAAATTATGGCTTGTCGATGAGCGATCTGATTCAGGAAGGCGTCATCGGCCTCTTGCAGGCGGCCGGCCGCTTCGAGCCCGAGCGCGGCGTGCGCTTTTCGACCTACGCCTCATGGTGGATCCGCTCGGCCATGCAGGATTACATTCTCAGGAACTGGTCGATCGTGCGCACCGGCACCACGGCAGCCCAAAAATCCTTGTTTTTCAATCTGCGGCGCCTGCGGGCCAAGATCGACTCGGGCAACATCGGACCGCTCGATCTGGAAAGCAAGCAGCGCATCGCGAAAGAGCTCGGCGTCAAGATCGGCGAGGTCGAAACCATGGAAGGCCGCATGTCGGGCGCCGATCAGTCGCTCAACGCCACGATAGGCGAGACCGGCGAAGACCAATGGCAGGATTTCATCGCCGACACACGGCCGCTGCCGGAAAAAATCGTCTTCGACAGACAGAACGGCAAAACGCGGCACGAGTGGATCGACGAGGCGCTGCAAGAGCTTTCGGCGCGCGAGCGCACGATCATTAGCGAACGCCGCCTGCGCGAGGAGACCGTGACCCTAGAGGCGCTCGGCAAGGAGCTCGGTATCAGCAAAGAACGGGTCCGCCAAATCGAGCACCGCGCCCTCGAGAAACTGCGCCTTTCGATCGGCAAGCAGGTCGAACACCCTTCCGATCTTCTCTTCGAAGATTAAGATAAACTCGGTTTGAACGGCACCAGCCCGCTATTCCGTCACGATCTTGACCCGTTGCCCGGGCTCTAGCCGGGCCCCGCGGCGGAGACCGTTTAGCACCAAAAATCGCTCGAGCTGAAAATCGTCGACGGCCATGCGCCGCGCCAGGGTCGCCGGCGTCTCGCCCGGCCCAACCTTGACCAGACGCAGGCGCAGCGGTTTCAGCGCCGCGGCCTCGGCCTCGCTCAAGGCGCGAAAGCTGTGGGTGGCGCGGCGGAACGGCTCGTTGAAGCCGGCCGTCTTGTCCGGCGGCGTCATGAACAAGAAGCGATAAACCTGATCCGCCCGGAAGCGGATCGCGACCAGCCGGACATCCACCGCGCCCTGTTGCGTCTCGAGGCGGCCCGACCCCGTGGCGGCCTCCAGGCCGCCGATACTCATCGCTTCCGCGTCGGCCATGCTCAGGCCCGGCGCCCACTGGTTGGTCAAATAAGTGAAGGTGCTCATGCCGGGCTGCTCGGGCCGATCCCCGTCGAACCGCATCAAGGCGCCGTCGGCATGCTCGCCGACCACCGCCTCCGCCATATTGCCGAGGCGGAAACCCGGCGGCGCCGTGAAGCGCAATTTGAGCTTGGGGTGGTCGAATTCGCGGCCCCGCACGAAGCCTTGCTCCGGCGAATCGCCGTAGATCATGCCGTCGATCTGGCGCAGGAAGACATCGCGGTCGCGCGCCGGCGAGCGGCCGGTTTTGGCCCGTGCGGTGGCGGCGGCGCGCTCGACCCGCGCGGCCGTGCGCGGATGGCTGGAAAACAAGCCGGCCGCCGGCTCCGTGCCCTCCTTGCCGGCGATCAGCTTGGCCAGTTCGTGCTCCGCGCCCATGGCGGCGAGAAACGAGGACATCGCCAAGGGATCGAAGCCCGCCCGGGTGAGGTAGCGGACGCCCAGTTGGTCGGCCTCGAATTCCTGGTCGCGCGAATAGCCCTGGATATAGGCGCCGACGGCGACCTGCGCGACGTTACTCGCCATCTGGCTGCCGGTGGCCGCGCCGATAAGGGCCGCGCCCAGCCCGG
>JAUVWK010000263.1 GCA_030604165.1 Alphaproteobacteria bacterium
CGCCATCGTGCTGCGCCATTACGACGATCCGAATCGCCGCGCGCTGGCGGCGGCGCTCGCGGCGCTGACGCGAACCCTGTCGCTACGCCTGCTGATCGCCGCCGACGCAGGGCTCGCGGCCGAAGTCGGCGCCGACGGCATCCATCTTCCCGAGGCCATGGCGAGCGCGGCCCGCGGCCTCCGGTGGCGCCCCGATTGGATCGTCACGACCGCGGCGCACTCCTGGCCGGCCCTGATCAACGCGGCTCATGCCGGCGCGGATGCGGCGCTGTTATCGCCTGTCTTTGCCACGGCTAGTCATCCGGACGCGGACCCGCTGGGGCCGTGGCGATTTGCCATGTTCGCGGCGCGAGCGCCGTTGCCGGTCTACGCGCTCGGCGGCATGAACGACCGTAACGCGCGGCGGCTGCTCTCCAGCGAGGCGGTTGGCATCGCGGCCGTCGCTGCGCTCGCGGGCGGCGGCGGTGGGCCGATTAATCGGCTAGGCTGAAGGTTCGTTCGATGTAATCGACCAGCGCGGCCAAACACTCTTCGACCGACTTTTCGGCTGTATCGATTTCCAGCTGGGGAGTCTCGGGCGGCTCATAGGGTGCCGATATGCCCGTGAAATCCGCGATCTCGCCGGCGCGCGCCTTGCGATAAAGGCCCTTCGGATCGCGCTGCTCGCAGACCTCCAACGGCGCCTTGATGTAAATCTCGTGGAACGAGCTTTGATCGAGCCTGTCCACGGCCGCTCGCGCCCGCTCGCGATCGGATCGGTAGGGTGAAATCAACGCGCTCAGCACGACGAACCCGGCGTCGGCGAAAAGCGCCGCCACCTCGCCCACCCGCCGAATGTTTTCCGCGCGATCGTCCGGAGAAAAGCCGAGATTGGCGTTGAGACCGCCGCGCACGTTGTCGCCGTCCAGCACATACACTTGGTAGCCCTGCTGAAACAGCCGTTGCTCCGCCTGGATCGCAAGCGTCGATTTGCCCGAGCCGGACAGGCCAGTAAACCAAATTACGCCGCCGCCGTGGCGGTTGCGCCGCGTGCGGGCGCGGTGGTCGACGGCGTGCCCGACGGCCTGGATATTGGTCGACCTGGCGGTAATGAGTTGGCGCTGATCCGGGTAGCCCCGCATATTGACGATGCCGCCGCCGGCGATGTCGTAGCCATCCACCAGCACGAAGCGACCGATCTGCGGATTGTCGGAGAACGCATCGAGCGCCAGCATGGCCTGGCTGCGCATGACCACCTCGGCGATGCCGTTCCGCTCGACGATCGCCGCACCGTCGGATTCGGCGCCCTCTTTCAAGGTCAAGTCGTCGACGTCGATCACGCGGTCGATGGATTGCACTTCGACCGGGACCTCCAGCGTATTGAGCTTTAGCTTGTAGCGGCGGCCGACCGCCAAGGGCTCGCGGCCCAGCCAAAACAGGTGGCCACGAAAAACATTGGTTTCGACCGGCGGGCGTTCGGCGTGGCTGATCAATTCGCCGCGCTCGACGAAGATCTGCTGGTCCAAGGCAAGACCGACCGACTGGCCGGCCTCGGCCTGGAGCAGAGGCCGGCTGGTATTCCAGATTTCGATTCCCGACAGTTGCACCGTCTTGTTGGAGGGCGAGAACAGCAGTGTATCGCCGACCTCCAGCCGCCCACTCTCGATGCGTCCGGCGACGATGCGCCGATCGTCGAAGTGATAGACGTCCTGCACAGCCATGCGAAGCGGCAAATCGGTGAGGCGGCGCGGCGCGGCGAATTCATCGAGCGCCTCGACCACGCCCGGTCCCTTGTACCAGGGGCTCCGGGACGAAGGCTGCGCGATATTATCTCCGTCGCGCGCGGAGACCGGTACGACCCGTGACGGCTCGATCTCGATTTGGCCGAGATAGCGGCGAATATCGCGCTCCACGGCGGCAAACCGTTTGCGGTCGAAATCGACGACATCCATCTTGTTGACCGCGACCACGACCTGGGCGATGCCAAACAGATGCAAAAGATAGGCGTGCCGCCGCGTTTGCTCCTGCACGCCCTCGGCGGCATCGACCACGAGCAGCGCGGCATCGCAGCTGGCGGCGCCGCTGACCATGTTTTTCACGAATTCGCGGTGGCCCGGCGCGTCCACGATGACGTAGCCCCGCCGCGCCGAGTTGAACCAAATATGCGCGGCGTCGATGGTCACGGCCTGGTCGCGTTCGGCCTGGAACGCATCCATGACGAAGGCCCACTCGAACGGCATGCCGCGGCGTTCGCACATCGCCTGGATTGCCTGGACCTTGCCCTCGGGCAGCGTGCCGGTGTCGTTCAGGAGCCGGCCGACCAAAGTCGACTTGCCGTGGTCGACATGGCCCACGATGACAATCTTCAGCCGCGCATCGGATTCGTCGCCGCGCGCTAGCGGTCGCTCCGGAGACCGCTTTGGAGTCGGCGCGTCTTTCATGATCCCCGCCCCTCGGTATTACATGTAACCGTCGGCGCGCAGACGCTCGAACGAATCCTCGGCCTCGTGATCCATGGCCCGGCCCGAGCGCTCCGCCACCTTCGTGGTCTCGAGCTCGGTGATGACTTCGTCGATGGTGCGCGCACTGCTCTCGATCGGAAAGGTAATGTCCTGGTCCCCGAGCGAGCGATAGCGTTTGCCGTCTTTGGCGAAATAAAGCGAGATCGTGGGAATTTTCTCGCGCCGGATGTAACGCCAGATGTCGATTTCCGACCAATGCAATAGCGGATGAATACGAATATGCGTGCCCGGCGGAAAGTCGGTCTTGTATTGGTCCCAGAACTCGGGCGGCTGGTCGCGAAAATCCCACTGCCCGGCCTCGCCTCGGGGGCTGAAAACCCGCTCTTTCGCGCGGGTGCCCTCCTCATCCCGGCGGATACCCGCCAGAACGCCCGTGAACCGCTCGCGCTCCAGCAGCGCCTTCAGGCCGGCCGTCTTGCGCGCCGCCGCGCGCGCGGCCGGCGGCAAGGTGGGGTCGATCTGCTCCAGTGGCGGGCAAACGCCGCGGATCAGGGTCAAATTCCATTCCGTCGTGTAACGCTCCCGAAACTCGTACATCTCCGGAAACTTCTTTTCCGTATCGACGTGAACCACGGGAAACGGCACACGGCCCATGAAGGCCTTCCGGCAAAGCCAGACCATGGCGTTGGAATCCTTGCCGAGCGACCAGAGCAAGCCCAGACGATCGATCGGGTGGAAGGCTTCACGGAGGATATAAATGCTCTGGCTCTCCAGAGCGTCGAGATGATCCATGGTGCTAAATCGCTGTGCATATGCGGGCGGGCGGCGGGAAATTAGCATAGGGCGCGCGGCGCGCGCCACCATCGGCTAGACAATTCGGCAGCCAGACAATCCGGGTGAGGTTTCAATAGCCCTTTGGCACATAGTCGAACCGCGCCATCTGCTCGCGGTGGACCTCGACCATGCTTCGGACTTGCGCCTCGCTGAGCCGCCGGCGCCACTCACCGGCACGGCCGGAGCGAAAAAAGCGCTGCTGCACCGGGGTGCGCTCGATAAAGCCTTTGTCGTCCTCCTGGCCCCGCAGGGCTTTGAACGACGAGAAGCGAATGGCGCGTTGCAATCGCTCGCGCGGCGGCGAGAGCCCGAGGAACTTGGCCACGGCGGCGAAGGTGCGCAACGGCGCCGCCGCCATGTCCTCGTAGCGCACCACATGCAACGCGGCGTTGGGCGCTTGGGTCCAGCTTTTGACATGGGTGGACCAGTCGCAGTGGTGTTCCGGCACGTGCGTGGCGCTCGCCGGCGTGGCGAAGCGCGCCATCGCCATCAAGGAAATTATGTCGTCGATGGAGCGGTCGAGGTGCGGCGCATACGAGAGCGCGACATCCAGCGGATTGCGCACGACATAGATGGCGCCGGCGCTCAGCGACGCGGCGATCGTGGCGCCGCCGTCAACCTCGATCAAGGCATTGTGGGTTTTGACGAATACCGAGTCCGGCGATGTCGCCGCGATCAGCGCTTGGACCTTGGGCCGCATGGTCGCGATCTCCGCGCGGCTGTAGGCGGTCGGTGGGCGCGGATCCAGCTGAGCGAACCACTTGGCCTGGCTATCGCCCTGTGTCAGCTCCGACATTTCGTTGATGTCGAAGGGCTGCCTGGCGTTGGACAGCAGGTTGTGCAGAAACGCCCGCAGCCAAGTGTTGCCCGACTTGGGATAGGAAGCGAGCCAGAGAATACTGCCCATGCGTTATTTGTCCGCGCCGCGCGGGGCGTCCCCGTTCGGCCGTGTCCTCGCTTGCCTAGAAACCATCCGGAACATAGCCGAAGCGCGCCATTTGCGCTTTGTGTCGCGTGACCAGGCGCGCCACTTGCTCCTTATCCAAGGCCTTGCGCCACTGTCCGGCTTTGCCGACACGGAAAAAGCGCTCTTGGTGTTGTTGGCGCTCGTCAAAGCCCTTGGCGTCTTCTTGGCCGCGCAACGTGGCGAAGGACGAAAAGGCTATGGCACGCTGCAACCGCGCGGGCGGCGGCTCGACCCCGAGAAACTTCGCCACGCCGCCAAAGACTTTGACCGGATCGGCGAGTGCGTCCTCGTAGCGGATGATATGCAGCGCCGAATGCGGTTTTTGTGTCCAGCTATGCACATGCTTGGACCAGCTGCCGCGATACTCATAGACGAATTCCGCTGCGTTCTCGGTCTCGATATTGTTCGCCATTCTGGCGATGGCGAGATCGATCGAGATGCCCAAATGGTCGGCAAACGAGATCGCCACATCGAGGGGGTTGCGCAGCATGTAGATGGCCGCCGCGGTGTGCTCCATCGTAATGGTCGAGGTCCCGCGATCCTCGAGCAGCGC
>JAUVWK010000329.1 GCA_030604165.1 Alphaproteobacteria bacterium
CGGGCGATATCTTGATCGAGGGCGATTCGATCAAGGCCATCGGCCCGGGGCTCGGCGCCGCGCCCGCCGATCGCGTGATCGACGGCCGCGACCGGCTGGTGATTCCGGGGCTGACCAACGCCCACGTGCATTCCTGGGAGGCCATGTTCAAGGGGCGCTACGACAACATGCCGCTCGAGCTGTGGATGCTCTATGCCTATCCGATCCTGGGCTGCAAACCCTTGTCCGAGCGGCTGATCTATTTGCGCACCATGCTGGTTGCCATGGAGTGCCTCAAGACCGGCGTGACCAACGTGGTGGACGACATCATCGAGCTGCCGGGGCAAAGCCTGGAGGCGCTAGGCGCGGCCTTCAAGGCCTATGACGATATCGGCATCCGGGCCACCGTCTCCGGCCATATCATCAACCGGCCGTTCCCGGAAACGATCCCCTATACGGACGAGCTGTTGCCCGCGGAGCTGAAGGCCCGGGTGGCCGAGCAGCCGCCGCCCTCGACGGACGAATTCATCGCTTTCGCGCGCGAAGGCATCGCCCGTTTCCACGGCAAGTCGGGCCGGCTGCGCTATGCGGTGGCGCCATCGGGGCCGCAGCGTTGCACCGACGACATGCTCGTCGCCGCCCACGAGCTGGCGCGCGAGTTCGACACCACCTATCACATCCACATTCTCGAGACCAAGACGCAGGCGGTCACCGGGCACGAGTTCTACGGCAAGACGCTGATCCGCTACATGCACGACCTCGGCGCGCTGAGCGAGCGCACCACCATCGCGCATTCGGTCTGGGTCACCGACGAGGACATCGCCATGATCGCCGACGCCAACTGTTCGGTGGCGCACAACGCGATCTCGAACCAAAAGCTCGGCGCCGGCATCGCGCCGTTTCGCAAGCTGCTCGACGCCGGGGTAAATCTGGCGCTCGGCTCCGACGGCATTTCGACCAGCGATACGCCGCGCATCTTCGATGTGATGCACGCTGCGGCGTTGCTGCACAAGGTGACGACGCCCGATTACACCAAGTGGCCCAACGCCAGCGAGATCTTGCACGCCGCCACCATCGGCGGTGCCCGCAGCGCCATGATCCACGACATCACGGGCTCGCTGGAGCCGGGCAAGCGGGCCGATCTCGTGCTGCTCGACATGAAATCGCTCAACTTCACGCCGCTCAACGATCCGCGCAATCATCTCGTCTATTGCGAAAACGGCACCTCGGTCGAGGAGGTATTCGTCAATGGCGAGCTGGTGGTGAGCGACGGTGAGCTGACAAATGTGAACGAGACGGCGCTGCTCGAGGAATTCCGCGAGCTGTGGCCCGATTTCGAGAAACATCATACCGAGCTGGAGGCGATCAACCGGGCCTTCGAGCCGGCGTTCGCCGAAATTCACAAGCGCTGCTGCGCCCAGGACGTCGGCGTCAACCGCTACAGCGGCGCGCCCGGCGAGTGGTGGTAATCCGCGCTCGGGTTAAGTCCGAGATAGCTCAGGGAGAACGAACATGGACATCATCTTGAAGAACGCGACCGTCGCGGACGAAGACGCGCCCGAGGGCTTGGTCGATATCGCCATCGAGGGCGAGCGCATCGTCGCGGTCGAGGCCAATATCGGCGCCGAGGCCGGCGAGGTGATCGATTGCGAGGGCCGCCTGGTGAGCGCCTCGCTGATCGATCCGCATGTGCATCTCGACGCGGCGCTCAGCGTCGCCGCGGCGCGGCCCAATCAAACCGGCACGTTGCTCGAGGGCATCGCCATCTGGAGCGAGTTCATGCCCAAGCTCACCAAGGAAGACATCAAGCACCGCGCCCGCCAGGCGATCGATTGGGAGGTCGCCCAAGGCGTCGGTTTTATCCGCACCCATGTCGATTCCTGCGATGAGCGCATGATCGGCCTCGAGGCCATGCTCGAGGTCAAGGACGAGGTCAAGGACCGGGCCGACATTCAGATCGTCGCCTTTCCGCAAAACTGCATCTGCTCGTTCCCGAACGGCGAGGCGTTGCTGCGCCGCGCCCTCGATATGGGCGCCGACGTGGTCGGCGGCATTCCCCACAACGAGACCACCCGCGACGCCGGCGTGGCAAGCATGCGCCTCGTCTTCGCCGAGGCCGACGAGCGCGGCCTGCTGGTGGACGTGCATTGCGACGAGACCGACGACAGCGCCTCGCGCTTCGCCGAGGTCATGGCCGAGGAGACCATCAAGCGCGGGCTCGGCAGCCGCATCACGGCGAGCCATTGCGTGGCCATGCACTCCTACGAGAACGCCTATGCGCTCAAGCTGATCGGCTGGCTGCAACGCGCCGGGCTCAACGTCATCGCCAACCCGTTCGATAATTTGATCCTGCAGGCGCGCGAGGACACCTATCCCAAGCGGCGCGGCATCACCCGCGTCAAGGAGCTGCTGCAGGCCGGCGTCAATGTCAGTTTCGGCCACGATTCGATCATGGACCCGTGGTATCCGCTGGGCCGGGGCGACATGCTCGAGACCGCTTCGCTCGGCCTCCATGCCTGCCAGATGTCGGGCGTCGCCGAAATCGATTCCTGCTTCGACATGATCAGTTGGCGTGCGGCCAAGACGCTCTCGCTCGAGGATTATGGCGTCAGGCCGGGCGCCAATGCCGACCTCGTGGTGTTCGACGGCTATTCCAAGGCCGAGGTGCTGCGGCTCGGCCCGGCGCGCACCCACGTCTTCAAGCGCGGCAAGCTGGTGGCCCAGACCGAACCGGCGCGCAGCGAGGTGATGGGCGATCCGGTGAGCTTCCGGCCCGCCACCTGAGCGGTTATCGGCGGCGTCATGAGCTACCGCGTCAACCCGCTGCTCGGCGCCGTCGCGGCCCCGCCCATCGCCGAGGCACACCGCTGGATCGAGGGGCGGTCTTTTCCGCCCGAGAAGCCGCTGCTCGACTTGGCGCAGGCGGTGCCGGGCTATGCGCCGGACGAGGCGCTGGCGACGCACCTGGCGGGCGAGGCGGTGCGGCCCGAGACCGCGCGCTATACCGAGATCGAGGGCCGGCCGGCGCTGCGCGCGGCCTTGGCCGAGCATATGAGCGCCTTCTACCGGGGCCGGGTGGCGCCCGCGCAGGTCTGTATCACGGCCGGCTGCAACCAGGCTTTTTGCCTCGCCATGATGGCCTTGGCGCAGGCCGGCGACGAGGTGATCCTGCCCGCGCCTTTTTACTTCAATCACCAGATGTGGCTGGAGATGCTCGGCGTCCGCCCGGTGCACCTCAGCTTTCAGCCCGAGCGCGCCGGTGTGCCCGACGCCATCGAGGCGGCCCGGCTGCTCGGCCCGCGTTGCCGCGCCATTGTCCTGGTCACGCCCAACAATCCGACCGGCGCGATCTATCCGCCGCCGGTCATCGACGCGTTCTATCGGCTCGCCAAGGAGCGCGGCGTGGCGCTGGTGCTGGACGAGACCTACAAGGACTTTCTGCCCGACGACGGTCCGCCGCACGCGCTGTTTCAGGAGCCCGACTGGCCCGAGACGCTGGTCCAGCTTTACAGCTTTTCCAAGGTCTTTGCGCTGACCGGCTACCGGGTCGGCGCGCTGCTCGCCGGTCCGGCGCTGCTGGCCGAAGTGGCCAAGGCGATGGATTGTGTCGCCATCTGCGCGCCGCGCATCGGGCAGGCCGCGGCGCTCTTCGGGCTGGGCCATCTGGAGGCCTGGCGGCAAGACAAGCGGCGCCTGATCCTGAGCCGCATCGGCGCCCTGCAAGAGGCCTTCCGGCGCAACGAGCTGAACTACGCCCTGATCAGCGCCGGCGCCTATTTCGCTTATGTGCGCCACCCCTTCGCGGGCACGCCGGCCGCCGACGTGGCGTGGCGCCTGGCGGCCGAACATAACCTTTTGTGTTTGCCGGGCAGCATGTTCGGTCCCGGCCAAGAGGCCTATCTGCGCTTCGCCTTCGCCAACATGGAGGCCGCGCGGATGCCCGAGATCGTGCAGCGCTTGGTCGATAGTCAGGGATAGGCGCCCGCGGCGGCTGAACAGATGCGTCGCGCCGAGTCGCCCGGCAATCGGCGCTGCGCGGGCGCCGGCTCGGACCCCATCGCCGGCGCGGTGCGGCGCGTTCGCGCCC
>JAUVWK010000360.1 GCA_030604165.1 Alphaproteobacteria bacterium
GTTCAGCTCGCGATCCTCAACAAGCGGATGGAAGCGATCTGCCGCAAGATGGCCAACACCCTGCTAAGGACCGGGCGCTCGGGCGTCTTGAACAGCGCCCGCGACTTTTCCTGCTGCCTGGTGACCGGCGACAACCGGCTGCTCACGGTGGCCGAGAGCCTGCCGATCCACGTGTTGCGCGGCGCCGACATGATGTGCGAGGCGATGCACGAATTCCATCCCGAGCTCAAGCGCGGCGACGCCTATCTCCACAACTCGCCTTATCACGGCTGCTCGCACCCGGCCGATCACACGACGCTCGTGCCGGTGATCGACGACGACGGTATCAACCGCTTTACCATGGTGGCGAAGGCGCATCAGGCGGATTGCGGCAACTCGATCCCGACCACCTATCACGGCGGCGCGCGCGATGTGTACATGGAAGGCGCGTTGATTTTCCCGGCGGTCAAGATTCAAGAGGACTACAAGGACATCGACGACATCATCCGCATGTGCCAGATGCGCATCCGCGTGCCCGAGCAATGGTGGGGCGACTATCTGGCGGCGCTCGGCGCGGCGCGCATCGGCGAGCGCGAGATGATGAAGCTCGGCGCCGAGGTCGGCTGGGACACGCTGGAGCAATTCGCCAAGCAGTGGTTCGACTATAGCGAACAGCGCATGATCGCGGCGGTGCGGGCGATGCCGGGCGGGCGCCACACGGCCACCAGCATGCACGACCCGTTCCCGGGCGCCGAGGACGGCATCCCCATCAAGGTGACGGTCGAGGTGCGGCCCGAGGACGCCATGATCGAGGTCGACCTGCGCGACAATCCGGACACCTACCCCTGTGGCCTCAATTTGAGCCAGGCCTGCGCGGAGACCTCGGCGCTGCTCGGTATCTTCAACGCCATTCCGGACGATGTGCCGACCAATCAGGGCTCGTTCCGGCGCATCAAGCTGCACCTGCGAGAGGGTTGCGTGGTGGGCATTCCCAAACATCCGACGAGCTGTTCGGTGGCCACCACCAACGTCGCCGACCGCGTCGGCAACGGCGTGCAGCGGGCCATCGCCGAGCTCGGCGACGGCTACGGCATGGCCAGCACCGGCTCGATTATCCCGCCCAGCATCGGCGTGATCTCGGGCTCCAGCCCAAGGACCAACGGCGCCGACGTCAATCAGGTGTTTCTCGGCTGGGGCGGTGGCGCCGCCGCGCCGAGCGCGGACGCCTGGATCTCGATCGGCCATATTGGCAACGCGGGCGGCTCGTACCAGGACAGCATCGAGCTCGATGAAATGCGCTTTCCGATGTTCGTCGCTGGCCGCCACTTCATCACCGACAGCGGCGGGGCGGGGCGCACGCGCGGCGGCGAGGGTGTCTATTGCGAGTTCGGCCCGACCGAGGGCGACATGGAGGTGGGCTACGTCAGCGACGGCAACGTCACGCCGCCGGAGGGCGCCCGCGGCGGCGGCTCGGGCGGCCGCGCCAACCAATTCCGGCGCGATCTCAACGGCGATTTGCATCAACTCGAGCCCTGCGCCCAGGCCATCATCCCCGAGGGCCACACCATCGTCTCCTACTCCTGCGGCGGCGGCGGTTACAGCTCGCCCCTGGAGCGCCCGGCGGAGCAGGTGGCCCGCGACGTGCGCGAGAAGTGGGTCTCGGCGGCGGCGGCAAAAGAGAGCTATGGCGTGGTGCTCGACGGGGCGGGCGAGCTGGACGCCGCGGCGACCGAGAAACTGCGCCGGACCATGGCCGGCTGAACGGAGGACTTGCGGGTGGACGGGGAGACGACGGCGGCGAGCGGCCAGGCGTTGGACGGGGTTCAGCTCGCGATCCTCAACAAGCGCTTCGAGGGCGTCTGCCGCAAGATGGCCAACACGCTGTTTCGCACCGGGCGCTCGGGCGTGCTCAATACCGCGCGCGACTTTTCTTGTTGCATCGTCACCGCCGACAACCGGCTCTTGGCCACCGCCGAGAGCCTGCCGATCCATGTGCTGAGCGGGCCCGATCTGATGAGCGCGGCGATGCAGGAGTTTCATCCCGAGCTCAAGCGCGGCGATGCCTTTCTGCATAACTCGCCCTATCACGGCTGTTCGCACCCGGCCGACCACACCATCCTGGTGCCGGTGATCGACGACGCCGGCCGGCATCGCTACACCGTGGTAGCCAAGGCGCATCAGGCGGATTGCGGCAATTCCTTGCCGACCACCTATATGGGCGGCGCGCGCGATGTTTATCACGAGGGCGCGCTGATCTTTCCCGCCGTGCGGGTGCAACGCGACTACCGCGATATCGAGGATATCCTGCGCATGTGCCGCATGCGGATCCGCGTGCCGGAGCAATGGTGGGGCGATTATCTGGCGGAGCTCGGCGCGGCGCGCATCGGCGAGCGCGAGGTGCTGGCGCTGGCTGAGGAGTTCGGCTGGGACTTGCTGGACGATTTTGCCGCGCAGTGGTTCGACTATAGCGAGCAACGCATGATTGCCGAGGTGCGCCGCCTGCCGGGCGGCCGGCAGACGGTTTCGAGCACGCACGATCCCTTTCCGGGCGCCCCCGATGGCATCACCGTGACGGTCAAGGTCGCGATCGATCCCGAGGCCGCGACGATCGAGGTCGATCTGCGCGACAATCCGGATAGCTTTCCCTGCGGGCTCAATCTGAGCGAGGCCTGCGCGCGCACCGGCGCCATGGTCGGCATCTTCAACTCCGTCGATCACACCGTGCCGCCCAATGCCGGCAGCTTCCGGCGCTTGACGATCCATTTGCGCGAAGGCTGCGTGGTCGGCATTCCGAAGCATCCGACAAGCTGCTCGGTGGCGACCACCAATGTCGCCGATCACGTCGGCAACGGTGTGCAGCGCGCCATCGCCGAACTCGGCGACGGCTTCGGCATGGCGGATGTGGGCGGCGTCATTCCGCCTTGCGTCGGCGTTATTTCGGGGCACAACCCGCGCACCGGCGAGGCCTTCGTCAACCAGATTTTTCTCGGCATGGGCGGCGGCGCTGCCGCGCCCGAGACCGACGCCTGGGTCACCATCGGCCATGTCGGCAACGCCGGGCTGTGCTATCAGGACAGCATCGAGCTCGACGAATCGGTGTTTCCGATCTTCGTCAAGGAGCGTTGCTTCAAGCAGGACACCGGCGGGGCGGGGCGCCAACGCGGCGGGCCCGGCGCCTTTGTCGAATTCGGGCCCGACGGCGGCGAACTCGAGATCGGCTATGTCAGCAACGGCACGCTCAACGCGGCCCTCGGCGCGCGCGGTGGCGGCCCGGGAGGCAGGGCGGAGCAGTATCGGCGGCGGCGCGACGGCGCCCTCGAAGAGGTCGAGGCTTGCGCCCAGGTGACGCTGCTGCCGGGCGAGAGCATGGTTTCGCAATCCTGCGGCGGCGGCGGCTACGGCTCGCCCTTGCAGCGCGATCCGCGCAGGGTGGCGCGCGACGTGGCCGAGGGCTGGGTCTCGGCGGCGCAGGCGCGCGCGGCCTACGGCGTGGCCCTGGACGAGAGCGGCGCGCCCGATACGGCCGCGACCGAGGCCTTGCGCCGCACGCTGTCGCGGCAATGAGCGCCAGCGCGCACGCGCCCGCAAAGGGGGACCGCGCCCTCGACGGCGTGCAGCTCGCCATCCTGCACAAGCGGCTCGAAGGCGTCTGCCGCAAGATGGCCAACACGCTGTTCCGCACCGGGCGCTCGGGCGTGCTCAACATGGCGCGCGATTTTTCCTGCTGTCTGGTCAGCGCCGACGACGACTTGCTGGCCACCGCCGAGAGCCTGCCGATCCATGTGCTGATCGGCCCCGA
>JAUVWK010000038.1 GCA_030604165.1 Alphaproteobacteria bacterium
GCCCAGGCGATCTGTTGATCAAGGTCGAGTATTGCGGCATTTGCGGCTCCGATCTGCACGCCACGCAGGAAGGCGCGCTGGTGGTGCCCGACGGCATGATCCTGGGCCATGAGTTCACCGGCGAAATCGTCGAGATCGGCGCCGAGGTCGGCCCCGGCTGGACCCTCGGCGAGCGCGTCACCGCGGTCCCGGTCAATGCCTGCGAAGACTGCGGTCGGCAGTGCAAGCTCGGCATGGGCATCCATTGCCCGAACAATCTGATCACCGGGTTCGGCGTGCCGGGCGCCTATGCCGAATATATTCGCGTCGATGCGGGCAACGTCCTGAAGCTGCCCGCGGGCCTGGGCCTGCGCGAAGGCGCCATCGCGGAGCCGCTCGCTGTCGGCCATCACGTCATCGACAAGGCCGCGATGCGTCCGGGCAGCAATGTGCTGGTGATCGGCGCGGGGCCCATCGGCCTCTCGTGCGCGACTTTCGCCCGCTTCGCCGGCGCGCGTCATGCGGTGGTCAGCGAGTTCTCGGAAAGCCGCCGCCGACGCGCCGAGGCGATGGGCGCCACCGCGAGCCTCGACCCCGAGGCCGGCGATGTCGCCGAGCAGTTCGCCGCCATCGCCGGCGGGCCGCCCGATCTGGTCATCGAATGTGTCGGCGTGCCGGGCATGCTCGAACAATGCCTCGAGCTGGTCAAACACCAGGGCAAGGTGATGGTGTGCGGCGTCTGCACCAAGCCCGAGACGTTCATTCCACTGACGGCGCTGGCCAAGGAGGCCTGTCTACAGTGGGCGCTGGGTTATGTGCCGCGCGATTTCGAGGTCGTGCTGGATCTGCTCGCCGCCGGTCGCATCGATCCCGAGCCGATGGTCACCCACGTAATCGGCTTCGACGATCTGGCCGCGCAGTTCGAAAAGCTGCGTCGGCCGACCGACGAGTGCAAGATCCTGCTGCGGCCGCAACGCGGTTAAAGCGCAAGCGAACGACAGGGGAGGGAAGCCATGGCTGGACGTGTAGAGGGCAAGATCACAGTCGTCGCCGGCGCCGGCACCGGCGTGGGTCGGGCCTGCATGACGCTCTTCGGCCGCGAGGGCGCCACCGTGATCGGCAGCGCGCGGACGCAGGAAAATCTCGACGAGACCTTGCGGCTCGCCAAGGCCGCCGGCGGCGACGGCTTCGTCGTGGCGCTCGATCTCGCCAAGCCCGAAAGCGCCGAGGCACTGATCGAGGCGGTGATGGATGCCTATGGCCGCATCGACATCCTCGTGAACTCGGTCGGCGTCGGCTATAGCTGGCTCGACAAAAGTCCGGATTCGATGGGCGACATCGTCAACACCACGCCGGAGAAGTGGCACGAGGTGATGGCGATCAATCTCGACGCCTGCTTTTACATGTGTCGCGGCGTCATCCCGATCATGCAAAAGCAGGGCGGTGGCGCCATCGTCAATGTCGGCAGCATCTCGGGCTACCAGGGCCTGCCGGTGGCGCATACCTACACCGCGGCCAAGGGCGCCATGCTGAATTTGACCCGCTCGCTTTGCGTCACCTACGCCACGGACAACATCCGTACCAACTGCATCGCGCCCGGCGTCATCGACACGCCGATGGTGGCTGCGATCCTGCCCATGTTCGACGACGACGACATGGCCGACCGCCTGACGCCGATGAAGCGCCCCGGCACGCCCGAGGAGATGGCCTATGGCTGCCTTTATCTCGGCTCCGACGAGGCCAGCTATTGCAACGGCACGGTGCTCACCATCGACGGCGGCACCACCGCGCGGCAGTAGCGGCCCTGCGCCGTCACCGCCTGGCAGGCGAACGAAGGGAGGCGCAATTGACCGCCAAAACGCCAAGCGAAGTGATTGTGGTCGGGGCCGGTATCGCCGGTGCCGCCGCGGCGTTTTTCTTGGCCGATTGGGGCGTCAAGGTAACGCTGATCGAGCGCCATCACCCGGCCGCGGGGCCCACCGGCCGGTCATCGGCCCTGTTGCATGCGTTCTACTACATGCCCGAGCTCTCGCGGCTGGCCGCGCGCGGCATCGATATTCTGCGTCAGATCCCGGCGCTCACCGGCGCCAGCGCCGGCTTCAACCGGATCGGGAATCTGTGGGGGACGGGGCCCGGGGCGGCGCAGGAATTCCGCGACGTGATCGCGCGCGTCAGGAGCGAAGGCTGCGAGATCGAAACGCTCGAGGCCAGCGAGCTGCCGCGGCACGCGCCGGACTTCAACTGGGACGGCATCGAGGTCGCCGCCTGGGAGCCGACCTGCGGTTACGCCGATTCCTATAGCGCGACCAACGCGCTGGTCAAAGGCGCGCGCGACCGCGGCGCGGCCGTGCGGCTCAACACGCCGGTGCGCCGGCTCGTCACCGCCGGGGGCCGCATCCAGGGTGTCGAGATCGAGGACGGCGAGCGCATCGGCGCCGATATCGTCATCGCCGCGCTCGGCGTCTGGAGCAAACCTGTCTTGGCTGAGATCGGGGTTCATCTCCCCTTGACGGTAGAGCGTCACCCCCATGTTCTGGTTGAGGCGGCGGGCATCGCACGGCAGATCATGCCCGTCTGCTGGGTCGACGACGTCTTGATGAATTATGGCCGGCCCGATGGCGAGGATGTGCTGATTCTAGCGAGCTGGTCCGGTGGCGGCACCGGGCTTCGCGGCGCGGACTCCGAACGCGGCAATTTGGTCGGCGACCCCGACGATTACAACGAGGGCACGGAGAGCGACGAGGCGGTCGCCACCGTCAAATCCTTCCTCTCGCGCATCCCGCGGATTGAGCCGCTTGGCATCCGCCCCGGTTATTCGGGTCTTTACGACATGAGCCCCGACGATAATCCCATCATCGACGCCGTCTCGGGTGTCGACGGCTTGTTCGTCATTTGCGGCTCGAGCGGCCACGGTTTCAAAATGGGCGCCGCGGTCGGTGAGGCCGCCGCGCGTATGGCGGTCGATGAGAAGCCCGCCGTCCTTGCGCCTTTCGCGATGGGGCGCTTCCCGCCGACGGGCTGAACCGGCATTTCCCCGCGCGTCGGCAGCCACAGGAACAATTTCCCCATTGCGCGGAGCATGTTGGCACGGCCGGCGCGGTGGCATAGGATGCCAGGATCAAGCGTCAACAAACACAAATAAAACAAACGAACACAAACGGGAGGCCAATTGATGTTCGAGAAAATCCTTAGAAAAGTACCGTCTGCCCTCGCCGCGGCCGCGCTCGGCTTGGTTCTGGCCGGCACCGCGCCGCATGGCTCGGCCCAGGCTTGGTCGTTGGAAGAGGCCGCGAAGCCCTACGCGGGCAGCGAAGTGCGCGGCATTTGCGACGGTTATGCGCCCTGCCTTGCCTATATCGAGCTCACCAAGGAGTTCGAGCAGCTTACCGGCATCAAGGTCAAGTTCGAGGTGGCCGACCTGCAGGCGATCCAGACCCAGTTCTTCACCGACCAGATCACCGGCTCGGAATATTACGACCTGGTCGAGGTGATCTCGTTCTCGAGCGGCGTTTTTCCGGCGCACAAGTTGGTTCATCCCTATTCGGACTTTACCGACAACGCGGCGCTGCGCGACCCGGACGTCGACATGCACGACGACATCATTCAGTCGGTGCTCAAGCTCTGCTGCATTTCCGAAGGGGTGCAATATGCGGTGCCGACCAAGTTCGTGATGCCGTTCATGATCTGGCGCAAGGATCTGGCGACCGACGGGGAGCAGGCGAACTTCAAGGCCAAATACGGTCGCGACATGCCCTTGCCGCCGCGCGAATTCCAGGATTTCTACGATCTCGCCGAGTTCTTTACGCGCAAGAAGGGCGAGACGCTGGCGGGCAAGGTTCTCGACAAGAACTTCTATGGCACGCTGATGCCGTTCAAGCGCCACCTGACCGTGCTCTATAATTTCGAGCGCGTCCTGCTCGGTATGGGCGCCCAATATGTCAACGACGACGGCAGCGTCGCGATCGATCAAGGTGACACCGCCGTCAAGGCGCTGGAATACTATCTTTCCATGCGCAAGTTCTCGCCGCCGGGCTTCATGGAGGGAACCTGGGACGAGGAATATGCCGAAATGTGCAACGGCAACCTCTTCGTCAATTGGAGCTGGACCGACACGACGCCATTTCTCGAGATTTCCGACGACTGCCCGGCGTCGGCGGGCAATCTGGGCTACGGCCCGAACCTCGGCAACGGCTTGACCCAAGCCGAGGCGCAAGGCTGGTACATCCCCTACAGCGCCCAGAACGCCGAGGCGGCCTACCTGTTCGTGCAGTGGCTGCAACGTTACGACGTGCAGGCCAAGACCATGCCGATGGGCGGCAATCCCAGCCGCGAGGATGTGCTCCGCATGCCGGAGTGGCAGGCGGCCGATTGGGTGAACCGCGGGCGCGAAGAGGTCGTGCTTCACAACATCGACAACAACCTGCTCTATAGCCGGCCGAACCCGCCGGCGTGGCTCGCCTGGGGCGACATCATCATGGAGGAGCTGAGCGCCGCGGGTGCCGGCCTCCAGGACGCCGAGACGACCATTTCGCAAATCGGGGCGCGGATGCGCGAGGCGGCAAGCGAATAGGCGCCAGGCTGCTTATCATCGATCTCCGGTCCGGCCGTGCCAGTCTCCGCGGCCGGACCGGCGGATCGCCACGCTCATGTCTGCGCTCATAGAGGTCCGTGCCTTTGGATCGTCCTAATCTCCGCGCCTCCCTTTGGGCCGTGCTTTATTCGCTGCTCGTGGTCATCGTCTGCGGCGCCATGATCGATGCGGGTCTCTCCTACTTCATCGTCGTTCCGCTCGGCCTGTTCGCGTTGCCCTTGCTGGCGAGCCTGCCCTTTCTGATTTGGCTCCGCATCCCGAAAAGCGATGCGGGAGACTGATGCGGGAGACTAGGGCCGTGCTGGAGCACTTTGTCGTCTTTGCGGTGTGCGCGCCGTTTCAGCTCCTGCTCGGGGTCTGGAATACGCGCAAGAAATGGCTCACGCCGGGCGAGGTCCGGTTTTGGGGCATGGCGCTCTTCGTGGTGGCCGAGTTTATCTATCTCGGGGCGCTGTGATGTCGGCTGTCCGGCTCGAGAACCTGACCAAGCGGTTTCTTTCATTTGCCGCGGTCGATGCCATCGACCTCTCGATCGATAGCGGCGAGTTCGTTGTCTTGGTCGGTCCCTCGGGCTCGGGCAAGACCACCTGCCTGAGAATGATCGCGGGCCTTGAGACAGTCACGTCGGGAAGCATCTTTATCGGCGACCGCGATGTCGCCGATGTCCATGCCAAGGATCGCGACGTCGCCATGGTCTTCCAGTCCTACGCGCTCTACCCGCACATGAGCGTGGCCGAGAATTTGGGCTTTGCGCTGAAGCTCAAAAAGATGCCGCGTACGGAAATCGAGCGCCGCGTGCGAGACGTGGCGGCGATCCTCGGCATCGTCGAGGAGCTGCCGCGCAAGCCCAAGACGCTCTCGGGCGGCCAGCAGCAGCGGGTCGCGCTGGGCCGTGCGATCGTGCGCGACCCGGCCGTCTTTCTCTTCGACGAGCCCTTGTCCAATCTCGACGCCAAGCTCCGGATGGCCATGCGGAGCGAGCTGATCAAGCTCCACCGCCGCTTGGACGCGACGATGATCTATGTCACCCACGATCAGATCGAGGCCATGACCATGGGCGACCGCATCGTCGTGATGAACGAGGGCCGCATTCAGCAGGTCGGCGCCCCGCTCACCGTCTATGACGATCCCGACAACGCCTTTGTCGCCGGCTTCATCGGCAGCCCGACCATGAATCTCCTGAACGGGACCATGGAGCGGCGCGACAATGGGCTCGCCTTCCAGGCGGATGGCCTCACCCTCGCGCTTCCTCCCACCCATGCCGCGGCCCGGGACGGCGCCATGACGCTTGGCATTCGACCCGAATTTCTGGGTCTCGACCCGAACCATGGCGCGGTGGAATTGGCGGCCAGGATCGAGGCGGTCGAGCACCTCGGCGCGGACACGATCCTCGAGCTATCGACGGCTGGGCCATCGCTCATCGCGAAGCTCACCCGCAACGACAGGGTCCATTATGGCGACAGCGTGCGGCTGTGGGCGGCGCCCGACAAGATCCTCGCCTTCGACAGCGTGACGGGCGAGCGCCTGCGCGCGTAACCCGGTCTTGGTCGCAGGCGCCGTTAATTCGATGATTTTTACACCGCCGTATAGCCGCCATCGATGACCAGTTCGCTGCCGGTGACGAATTTGGCTTCGTCGGAGGCGAGATAAAGCACGCCGTTGGCGATTTCATCCGGCTCGCCGACGCGCCCGATGGGATGCAATTTGCCGAACTCGGCCAGGCCCGTCGGGACATCGCCATAGTCGCGCCGGCAATCGTCTTCCATCATCGCCGTATGAATATAGCCGGGGTGAATCGAATTGACGCGAATGGCGCTGCCGTCGCGCCCGCATTCAATCGCCACCGCCTTGGTGAATAGCCGCACCGCGCCCTTAGAGGCGCAATAAGCCGAGAGATTCTCCAATCCGGTCAAGCCGAGGATGGAGGAGATGTTGATGATGGAACCGCCACCGGCGCGGCGCATCGCCGGAATGGCGAATTTCGTGCCGAGGAATACCCCATCGACATTGACCGCCATGACCGAGCGCCAATCCGCCAATGACATTTTGTCGACGCTCTCGCTAAGGGCGATGCCGGCATTGTTGACAAGAATATCCAGCCCGCCAAAGGCAGCTTCCACAGCGTCGACGGCAGCCCGCCACGCCGCCTCGTCGGTAACGTCGAGGGCGACGAACAGGGCCTCCCCGCCAGCCGCTTGAATCTCCGCCACCACATCGGCGCCGTGCGCCGCGTCGATATCGGCGACGGCCACCCGCGCACCCTCCTTGGCTAGGCGGATGGCGATGGATCGCCCGATGCCGGCCGCCGCGCCGCTGATCAAGGCCGCCTTTTTGGCCACCCGTCCGGTCATGTTACCGCCCTCCCGCGATCATGTTGGATTGCCGCCATGTCGTCCCCGACATCCGCCGCACCATGCGGCCTGTCAGCCCTTGACGGCGCCGAAGGTCAGGCCCTGAACCAGCTTCTTTTGAATGAAAAAGATAAATACCAGCACGGGGATGCTCTGGATGATGGAGGCTGCCGCGACCTGACCCCACAGCGTCCCGGTATGCAGGACCAACGAGGGGATCATGACCGGCAGCGTCCTGGTCTCGCCGCCGGTGAGGATGAGCGAAAACAGAAGCTCGTTCCAAGAGAAGATCAGGACGAAGATCGAGACGGCGATAAGCCCGGGATAGGTCATCGGCAGCGCGATGCGCTAGAACACCCGGAAGTGGCCGCAGCCGTCGAGATAGGCGGCCTCTTCGACCGCCCGCGGCACGTCGTCGAAAAACGACCGCATCATCCAAACGACGAGCACGAGATTGAAGGTGGAGTGGGCCAGGATCACCGCGAAATGAGTGTTCACCAGCCCGAGCCAATTGAAGATCAGATACATCGGCAGGGCATAGGCGACCGGCGGTCCGAGCCGCGTCGCGAGGATAAAGAAGAACAGATGATTGCCCGCCGGCACGCGGAAGCGGGAAAAGCCGTAGGCCGCCAGGGTGCCGACGATCACGGTCAAGGCGGTGCTCGAGGCGCCGATGATGACCGAGTTCAACAGGTAGGTGTCGAAGCCCTTGCCGAAGATGTCGAGGTAGTTGATCGTCGTGGCATCGAAGATCCATTTCGGCTCCGACGTGATCAGGTCGATGCGTTTCTTGAAGCTCGCGAGCAGGATCCAGACATAGGGAAACAGCGCCACCACCAGAAGGATGAGGAGCGGTAGGGCGAACCCGAGCAGATTGCGGCGGCGCATCTAGCCAGCCCCCGCCGCGGCGGGTTTGCCGCTCACCATCTTAAAAAACAACGCCGCGACGACGAGCGACGCGAAGGCGAGCACGAGACAGATCGAGGCGCCGTAACCGAGATCCCATTTCAGGAAATTGGTGCGGTAGGCAAAGGTGGCGATGACCTCGGTGGCGTTGCCCGGGCCGCCGCCGGTCAGGACATGGATGGTATCGAAGATCTTGCTCGCATCGATCGCGCGCAGCATGAGCGCAATGATAATGAGCGGACGCAAGAGCGGCAGTTGGACATGGCGCAGGATTTGCCAACGCGAAGCGCCGTCGATGGTCGCGGCCTCGATCGGCGCCTTCGGCATGGCCGATAGCCCCGCCAGCATGATCAGCATGATGAAGGGCGTCCATTCCCAGATGTCGATAATGATCAAGGCGCCGAAGGCGGTCAGCGCGCCGGAAAAAACGCTGGTCTCCTCGAACAGGCCGATCCGATTGAGATAGACCGTGAAAACGCCAAAGCTCGGCATCAGGAAGAAGCGCCAGATCATGCCGACCACGACAGGCGCGATCATGGTCGGGATCATCAGAATCGTGAGCACCAGGCGCCGCCCCGCGAATTGGCGGTTGATCCACAGCGCGATGAGAAGTCCGAAGACGAACTCGAGCGGCACCGCGATGGCCATGAAGACGGCGGTGTGGAGCACGGCGCCATAAAACCGGGAATCCGTGCCGATCAGCTCGCGATAATTGTCGAGCCCGATGGCGGCGCCGCGCTTGCTCAGCGAGATCATGGAAAGCTCGCGAAAACTGTCGATGAGCGCGAGCGTCAACGGCGCCACGGCGACGACGATCAGAAACACCAGGACCGGACCCATGCAGACCCAGAGAAAGGTCTTGGTCGAGGCCGAATGCACGGTCGTGCCGTTGCTCAAGGCTCAGACTCTCCCATCCGGTTTTCGTGCCCTACCGTCTTCGGCCATGGTGTCGGCGTTGGCGCCGGCGGCGCTCTTTTCGAAACGCGCCTGACCGTAACCGCCGTGGCGCCGTTCCGCCAGCCGCATATCCCCAAGCGTCGCGGCGCATTGTAGTCTGGTCCGCGATGTCATTGTTGGTAGGTTGGTAGCGGAGCGATTGGCCGCGCCGCGCTACGCAGAGCAACGGAGGAGAGGAACCATGAAGGAACACGAGGAAGGCTATTCGATGCCGCTTTCGGCGCCAACATACACGGCGCCGCCGTTCGCCTCGACCGAGCGCAGTCAAATCCTTCTGGTGGTGTACAAGGCCGATCCGGCGGCCGTCGCCTGGGAGGTGCCCGAGCCGCTCGAGCCGCTCGGCGACGGCACCATGCTGGCCTGGATCGGCGATATGTGCCAGCCGAGCCACACCATCGATCTCTATCACGAGTGCCTGACCGCCATCAAAATTCGTTACGAGAAGTACGAGGGCTGGTACGTCAACTATATCTGGGTCGCGCACGACATGGCGCTGACCTTCGAGCGCGAAATTTACGGCTGGCCCGCCCATCTCTGCGAAGATGGCCGCCTCGGCTTTCACGGCAGCCAGATCATCGGCGATTGCGTGCGCTACGGCGAGCGGCTCATGCGCATCAGTTTCAACGCGACCAGTGTCGCGCCGATGGGCCGCACGGAAGCGCCGGAGGACAAGCTCGCCGCGACGATCGGTGGCGAATTCCTGCAGATCCGCAAGTTTCCGCACCCGGCCAAGGACGGCAAGCCGATCAAGCAGCTGCTCAAAATCCCGCACAAGGATTACACGGTGCACGAGATCTACGAGGGCAACGGCGTCGTGGAGCTCGGCAAGTCGGGGTTCTACCCGAACATGCACAAGCTGCAGCCGCGCGAGATCGTCGCCAGCTGGTACCTCCGCGCCTCGTGGTGGCTGGATTATCCGGTGGTGCTTTGGGAGCGCTAGGCGGTATTGGCCACCAAGGCGATGCCCGCATTCATGGCCTTGATATTGACCTCGGCGATGTCCTTGCTCTGATAGCGTGTAATCGCCGCTTCGAAGGCCGCCATGGGGAACAGTTTCTCGCTCTCGAGCAGGGCGGCGAGCGCGATCGTGCCGATCGAGAGCCGCCCGACCTCCTTCGCCGCGCGGGTCAGCGGCAGCGTCATGAGCCGCGCGTCGGTCTCGGGCAGATCGAGCCCCTCGTCGGCGAGCACTAGACAAGAGGGCGGGAGCCGGCCGAGCGAGGCGCGGATTTTATTCAGCCCGTCCGCCGAGAGCAGCAGGACATAATCCGGCTTATCGATTGCCGTATAGGCGATCCAGTCAGGCGCGAGGTTGAGCTCCGAGACCGAGGGGCCGGTCATGACGGTGATCGGGTAGTCGTCCTTTTGCGTGGCCTGGAGCCCCGCCAGCATGCCGGCGCGGGCGAAGAGGGTGGCCGTCGATCTGATCTTTTGGCCGGCGCTGCCGGCGACGACGAGCCCGGTCTGCTTGGCGACAGAGTGCGTGAACGCCGCTTCGATGACGGTGACGCGCTGGCGTTTCGGCGCCCGCCGGGCCGCCTCGCGATAGGCGGCGCCGAACTCGGGCCGCGCCTTGTCGGCGAGCAGGCCGAGTCCCATGCCGCTTGCGGCGACGAGCTCGTAGAGCTTCTTTTTGTTGAGCTCGTTGCGCGGCCCATAATAGGCGGTGCAAAGCTCGCAGACATCGAGCAAGGCGAAGCCGGGGTGGCGGATGCCCTCGACGATGCGATTCGCCAAGCCCTGCTCGTAGCCGAGCCCGCGATAGACCCAGCTCGCCCCGGCGCCGATCACCGTGGCGCACAGGTCCATGGCGGCCTCGATGTTGCCGCTCGGCGTGGTGGCGGTGCGCCCGCCGCTCGGCGTCGTCACCGAATGCTGCCCGCCGGTCATGCCATAGTTGAAATTATTGGCCACGATCGCCGTGATATCGACATTGCGCCGCGCCGCGTTGAGCAGATGCGTGCCGCCGATGCCGCAGCCGCCGTCGCCGATCAAGACGATCACCGTCAAGTCGGGCCGCGCCAACTTCAAGCCCGTGGCATAGGTCAGGGAGCGCCCGTGCAGGCCGTGAAAGGCATTGGCGACGAAATAGCGGTCGGCGAGACCGATACAGCCGATATCGGTGACGATGACGAGGTTTTTCGGAGCGATTTGCAGTGCGACCAGCGCCTTGTCGAGGTCCTTGAGCAGACGGTCGTGGCCGCAGCCCGGGCAGAACGGCAGCGGGCCGACTTGGTCGGTCATGTAGGTCCGCAGCGCCGTGCCGCTCACAGCAAGCCTCCCTGCCGGGCGATTTCGTCGGGCGAGAGCAGCGTGGTGTTCATTTTGTTGACCCCGACCACCGCCGCGCCGGGCGGCGCCAAGCGCTCGATCTCACGGATGTACTGGCCCATGTTCATTTCCGGCACCACCACCCGTTTGACGCCGGTCATGGCGGCCGCGATGGCCTTTTCGGGGACCGGATAGAGCGTTTGCAAGGTGAGCGAAGAGACCTTGCGTCCGTTGGCGCGCGCCGCCCGCGCGGCCAGGCCGGCGGCCCGGGCGGTTATGCCGTAACTGACGACGAGGGTCTCGGCGCCGTCCTGCCGGTCGTGCTTGACCAAGGCGATCTCGTCCGCCGCGGCCTCGATCTTGGCCACGTAGTGATCGATCATCTCCTGGATCACCGCGGGGTTCGCCGTGAGATAGCCCGCCTGGTCGTGCGTCGATGTGGTGTATCGCGTGACCAGGGCGTCGCCGAAGTTGGCCAGCGCAGGCACCTCCTCGGGGCGCGCGAAGCCATGCGGCCGATAATCCTTATCGCAAGTGGGTGGCGTGCGCGCGACCGGCGGCAGTAGCGCGATGGCGTCCAGATCGACGCTCTCCCGGGTCAGGCTGATCTCTTTGTTGGAAAGCAGAAAGACCGGCACGCGATAGCGTTCCGACAGGTTGAAGGCGCGCACGGTCAGTTCGTACGCCTCGGCCACCGTCGCCGGGCAAAGCGCGATGATCGGCAAGCCGCCGGAGGTCACCCAGCGAACGAACTGGATATCGCCATCGGCGCCCTTGGTTGCCGAGCCGGTGGCCGGCCCCTGGCGCTGGACATCGACGATCACGAGCGGCGTCTCGCCCATGATGGCGAGCCCGATGTTCTCGCTATAGAGGCTGATCCCGGGCCCGCTGGTCGCGGTCAGCGCCTTCTGTCCGGCCATCGAGGCGCCGATGCAGAAGCCGATGGCGGCGATTTCGTCCTCCGCCTGCACCGCGACACCGCCCTCGGGAGGCAGCAGCTCGAGCATGTATTGCAGAATCGTCGAGGCCGGCGTAATCGGATATCCGGCGAAGAAGCGGCAGCCGGCCTTGAGCGCGCCGCGGGCGATCGCCTCGTTGCCCTCGATGAATTCCAAACTCATCGCCGCTTCTTGGTCCTAGACCGCGCAGGTAACGCAGAGGGCGATCGTCGGGTCAATCGCGAGCCGCTTGGCGGGAATATCCTCGCCACAATCCGCGCAGTCGCCGTAATCGCCGTCGTCGAGGCGTTGCAGCGCCCCTTCGATCCGTTGCAACCGCCCTTGACGGCGGGAATCCACGGCCTGCGCCATGGCCTGGAGCTGCATCGCGTCCATTCTGGACAGCCGGCCGACGCTCTGCTGGTCGAGCTCCACCGGCCGGCGCCCATTGGCCGCGACGGCGCTTGTCGCCAGCAGATCATGGCGCTCCTGCTCGAGGGCTTGCCTCAGCGCGTTAAGGTCCAAATTCCGACGCTCAGACATAGCCGCGGCCTTTCTTGTTCCGATGGCGCCTGCGCCCGGCTTCGCTGGGCGTGCCGCCGCGGGCCGATTCGGTTCGGGCGCTGGCAGGCGCCGGAACCGATCATAAAGGAGTGGGACAAAGAAATATCGTGATCTTCGAGACTCGTTACAATGCCTTTCCGGGGCCTTTTCGGGCCGTCTCGAAAGAGCGCGTCAGGTCTCGTTCGGTGGCGTGGCCATGGTGACCGCGCGGTTGCAGAGCGGTATCATGCGCGCAGCGCCCCCCTTGCCGCCGGTGTCACGGTTGCGTCGGGTGTCATGCAATACCAAGGAGCGGTAATAATGACCCATAGGGATCGCCCCTGCGGCCCGTCGGGTAGGAGGCAGGCCGCAGGCGATGTCGGGACATCGTCAAGGCCTTCCGACGCCCGCCGACGGGTCGCAGGGGCGACCAGAACGGCGGCTTGCCAAGGCTTTCGGACGGCGTCGCGCACGGCTCCCGATGCTGCGGCATCGCCACGCCGCACGCTCCTAGCCGAAAACCTTGGCAAGCCGTCCCTATGCGTCATTATTACCGCTCCTTGGTATTTGTCCGAACTCGCTTCGCTTCGAAAGCGGGTCGAGTAATCTGGGGAGTGGGCTGGGACAATGAAGAAAATCACGGGCTATTCGGATCGCGTCAGC